>DASXTD010000094.1:0-5298 GCA_036505655.1 Chloroflexota bacterium | reverse complement strand
GCCTTCATCAACGCCCTCAAGGCGCTGGACAAGCTGAGCTTCCCCGACAACCCAGACATGGAAACCGGCGTGCGCATCCTGAAGCGCGCCCTCGAAGAGCCGATGCGGCGCATTGCACAGAACGCCGGGCAGGAAGGCTCGGTGATCATCGATGAGATTCGCCGCAAGAACCAGCCTCGCTTCGGTTACGACGCCAGTACGGGCGAGTTCGTCGATATGGTGGAGCGGGGCATCATCGATCCGCTCAAGGTGACCCGAGCCGGCCTCGAGAACGCGGCATCGGCCGCCACCATGATCCTGACTACCCAGACGTTAGTCACGGACATTCCAGAGCCGGAGCCGGCGATGCCGATGGGCCACGATCACGACGACTGGGACTAAACGAAGAACCAAACAAACGAACTGAGCGAAAGAGAGGGGCGGGTGTAAACACCCGCCCCTATCGCTTAGGGCACCCGCTGATCCGTTAGGTCTTCCTAGCGGCCGTGGCTCTTGCCCCGACCGTTGTTCTTGTCGCCGTGGTGGTCGTCCTGGTCCAGGTCGGGGTGACTCAACTGCTGGACGCCACTGACCTGATGAACGTCGTCATTATCGACGTCATCGTCGTCCCTGTGACCACACGGGCTCGCCTTTTCGGAATTGCCCGGAGGGCCCGTATGGATGTGGTTCTTGTCGCCACAACCCCAGCCTGGACGCTCGTTGTCCCCCGACGGTCCCGCCGCGGGATCATTGTCGACGATGGTGAGCACAGCGCTACTGGGAGAACCCAGGGTGGCGCCGCCAATGGGGCTGCTCAGGGTTAGGCTGACCGTCTCATTTCCCTCGACCAGGACGTCATCCAGAATCGGGATCGACACGGTCTTGGTGGCGGAATCGCCATCCGCGAAGCTCACCGTCATGGTGGTCGTGATGTAGTCCGTACCAGCGAGGGCGGTGCCATTGCTCGTAGAGACCATCCCACTTACCGCTCCAGTGCTGCCACCGGCTCGGGTGACCATGATGGTGGCCGAGCTGGCCGTCTCCATGACGCTATAGGTGGCTGAGCTGAACTGGAGACTCCCAGCCGGTCCTGGGGTGGGATCATTGTCGATGATGGTGAGCACGGCGCTGCTGGGAGAACCCAGGGTAGCACCACCGGTCAGGCCGCTGAGGGTTACGTTGACCGTCTCGTTGCCTTCAACCAGCGCATCTTCCAGGATCGAAATCGAAACCGTCTTGGTGACGGCGTCGCCATCGGCGAAGCTTACCGTGGCAGCCGCCGCGGCATAGTCCGAACCCGAGAGGGCGGTGCCGTTGCTGGTAGAGACGACCCCACTCACGGCTCCGTTGCTGCCGCCGGTTCGGGTAACCATGATGGCCGCCGAGCCGGCCCCCTCGCCCGCACTGTAAGTGGCTGAGCTGAGCTGAAGACTCCCAGGTACCGGGGCGGGATCATTGTCGATGATGGTGACCACGGCACTGCTGGGAGAGCCCAGGGTAGCGCCGCCAGTGGGGCTACTCAGGGTAAGGGCCGCATTGAACGTCTCGTTGCCCTCCACCAGGATGTCATCCACGATGGGGATCGACACCGTCTTGGTAGCGGTGTCGCCATCCGCAAAACTCACCGCTACAGTGGTCGCGGCGTAGTCCGCTGGGGCCATGGCGGAGCCATCGCTGGTGGACAAGGTGACCCCCACCACTCCGATACTGCCACCGGTGCGGGTGATGGTCACGCTGGCCGAGCCGGCTCCTTCACCCACGCTATAGGTGGAAGCGCCGAACTGAAGACTTCCCGCCAGATCGTTGTCGAGGATGGTGAGGACGGCGCTACTGGGAGAGCCCAGGCTGGCGCCGCCGGTAGGGCCGCTCAGAGTGAGGTTGACGGTCTCACTGCCTTCGACCAAGACATCTTCCAGAATCGGGATCGCGACCGTCTTAGTAGCCGAATCGCCATCGGCGAAGCTCACCGTCGTGGTGGTCGCGGTGTAGTCCGCTGCGGCAATCGCCGTACCGTCACTGGTAGAGAAGCTGACTCCCACGATACCGTCACTGCCACCGGTGCGAGTGATGGTGATGCTAGCGGAGCCAACTCCCTCGCCGGCGCTATAGGTAGCTGCGCTGAACTGCAGAGTTCCGGGGGTTGCCTGGGCCATCGCAGGTCTGGCTATGACTGCCATCAGTGCACCGACTGCGAGCAAGGGCCATACGCCGTGTCTCAGACGTTGGAACATTGAATCTCCTCCTGGGCGAGATGTCCGCCGAGTGGCACCCAAAGTCGTCCTCGGCCGTCGTCCATTCAATCTCACAACGTCTCGCTGCGAAGAGGGTTACAAGGCACGCTTCCCTGATGAGGCATCGACGGATGAGGAATCGATGAGGAATTGCGCGCCGCGCGCGGTTGGTTACAGGCCAGGTTCGTGGCGAGGGTGCGGCGTCGCTGCCTTACTCGTTGGGGGTTCGGGGGCGAAGCCCCCGAGCTTCTTTATTTATTCCCAAGCGCCCGCGGTCAGGATGTCCGGTCCGTTGGTGGTGATAGCGACGGTGTGCTCGAAGTGCGCCGACATCGAGCGGTCCGCGGTCACGGCCGTCCATCCGTCCGGCAGGAACTCAACGGCCGGTGAGCCGACGGTGAGCTGGGGCTCGATGCAGATCACCATGCCCGGCCGGAGCACCAGACCGCGCCCGGGCGGGCCATAGTGGGGTACCGCGGGCGGCTCGTGCATCGCTCGACCGATACCGTGGCCGACGAAATCCCGCACCACGTGCAGCCCATGCTTATCAGCGTGCTTTTCGATAGCGTGCGAGATATCCGAGAGATGATTGCCCGCGCGCGCCTGCGCGATGCCCTCGAACAGCGCGTCCCGGCAGACTGCCATCACCTTCTGCTTGTCCTTGCTCACTTCTCCGACGGCGATAGTGGTGCAATTGTCCGAAAAGTAGCCCTTATGGCTGACCGCCACATCCAGGGAGACGATGTCTCCCTCCTCGATGCGCCGCGGGCCGGGAATGCCGTGCACGATGACCTCGTTGATCGACACGCAGATGTAGCCAGGAAACCGATTCCTTCCGCTTCCGTAACCGTAGGCGCCTGACTTGACATCGAGCTCGCGGCAGCGCTTGGCGGCTAGGTTGTCGATATCCTTGGCAGTGACCCCTGGCTTCACAGCGGCCACGAGATCCTTCATCAAGAGCTTGAGGCGATTCGCCGTCTCGCGCATGGCCTCGATCTCGCGAGGCGATTTCAGGATGATGGAGTGGTCTGCTTTTGATTCACCAAACCGTACCATTAAGTCCCTCTAGTGCCATCTGCGGGAGTCCGTAGCGCAACTATATATCATTAATGAGGCGCGCCTACCCGACACGTCTGAGCACAAGCCGAAGGATTCAGGGTCGTGGATCATCCGTTTGTCATCGGGCTGACCGGGAATATCGCCAGCGGGAAGAGCCTGGTGGCCTCCATCCTGGCAGAGCTCGGCGCTGAGGTCATTGATGCCGATCAGGTAGCGCGCGAGTGCATGGCGCCCGGCTCGTCTGCAGCAGCCGCCGCCATTGCCCGCTTCGGCCCCGGCGTATTGGGGTCAGATGGCATACTCGATCGCCGGGCGCTCGGACGGCTCGTGTTCGGCGATCCAGCTGCGCTGGCCGACCTCGAGAACATCGTGCACCCACCCACGCGGCAAGAGATACTGCGCCGGCTGCGGGCCAGCGCGGCGCCGGCGGTCGTTATCGAAGCCATCAAGCTCCTGGAGAGTCCGCTGATCAGCGAGGTAAACGCTGTGTGGGTGGTCACTGCTCCTCGCGAGCTCCGTTTTGAGCGCCTGGTTGAGCGCGGCCTGCCCGCGGACGAAGCGAGGCAGCGGGTGGATGCGCAGTCGCCCGAAGCCGCTAAGGTGGAGCGCGCGGACGTTATCATCCGCAACGAGGATTCCCAGGAGGACCTAAGGCGCCAGGTAACCCAAGCATGGTCGCGTGTGATCCACAGCCGGGAGGTGGTCCATGGCAGCTGAGGTGACCGGTACCACGATCGCCTCGGCGCCCAGCGCCCAGACCTGGCGCCAGGATCGGGACGGCTTTCCACATATCGCCGTGGCGGGCACGCCAGAGGAGATCGGCGCCCAGCACGGCGAGCTTTTGCGCTCCGAGATCCAGGATATGCTCGCCGCCCTCTCGCACCACGTGCTGAACGGTAAGGGGGGAATGCTCGGGCAGCTAGTCCGGCCCGCAATTCTCGCACTGGCCCGACTCATGGAACCGCGCATCGATGCGCGCTACAAACGGGAAATGGCCGCCCTCGCCCGAGCGGCCGACGCGTCCTACAGCGACGTCCTACTGTTGAACTGTCTGGACGACATCCTGGCCAACCTTCGTTTGCCCGGCGAGATCTTCGCGCGCTGGGCCTGCTCGGGCTTCGGTACCTGGTCGGATGCTTCGCCGACTGGCGATCTCCTCTGCGGGCGCAACCTCGACTACTACGTGTGGAGCGCTGACGGCGAGGATCCCTGGGTCGCCACAAACTACATGAAGGCGCACGTCGTAACCATCACCTACCAGCCCACCGATAAACCAGCGTTCGTTTCGGTGGGCTGGCCAGGTTTCATCGGGGCGCCCACCGCGCTCAACGCCAATGGCGTGACCGTCAACGCGCTGACCGTGTCCACACGCTGGAACTGGCCGTTCGCGACCCCGGCCACGTTTATCTACCGCGATATTGCGGAGTCTGCCGCAACCCTCGGGGACGCCATCGGAATCTTGCGAAGGGCCGCGCGCAGCCAGGGCAACAACGTGCTGCTGGGCTCGGGAGCTGAGCGGCGAGCAGTGGTGGTCGAGTTCACTCCCTGGAAGCTCTCCGTGCGTGAGCCGACGGGGAACAGCATCGCAACGACCAATCATTTCCAGCATTCCGACACGGCCCGCGCGTCCCATTACATCTCGCCGGGATCGCTGGCACGCATGCAGCGGTTGGATCATCTCGCCAGCGAGCTGGAGGGTCGCGAAGCGGCCATGGAATGTCTGCTGGATACGATGAAGCCTGCCGACCCGCAGGCGGCCGATTTCCCCATCTACAACGCGTGCACGATTTACAGCGTCCTGTTCGAGCCCGCCCGAGGCCGGCTCTGGGTACGTCCTGCCGATACACCTGAGCGCGCCTTCCAGGAAGTGACCCTGCCTTAATCCTTTGGGACGAATAGGGCGAGGCTGGCGGTGAAGCCGTGCAGGTAGACTTTGCCACCCACGGGACCAATCTCACCGTTGCAGAAGAAGCCGGCCAGCGGCACCGTGCCCAGGCTTTCCGCCACGGCCTTGGCGTCGTGATCGGCG
>DASXTD010000093.1:0-3542 GCA_036505655.1 Chloroflexota bacterium | reverse complement strand
ACGGCTAGTTCTGCATAGCGCTCATTTAGGAACTCCACCGCAGCGCCGACGGGGTATCCGGCCATGAGCTGCTGGAGCATTGCTTTGAAAACTGCGAGCTGTGGACCGGCCTCCTCCCACAAGAATGAGCAGCCCCAAGCGCGCTCGACGTGCCCAACGACCGCAAGCGCACCACCGTTACGATGAGCCAGCAGACGCTTGGGTAGCCCGGCGACGAAGGCGCCTGGAGCGATCTCGTCCCGCTCGAACCTGCCCCCCCGTCGGTGAGCGAAGTCGTCCCATTGCGGTGTTCCCGCGCTGTAGCAGGCGAAATGGAAGGCCACCAGGCCTAGCAGCCGGGCGTCGTCGCGAATGTGGTCGCCGGCGAGGTAGAAGTCCTCCGGGATGGCCTTCGACCCCCAGCTCCTGCGCCCTGGCCATTCTTGGCACAGCAACGCCCCCTGATGGGAGAACTGCCGCGGGTCCTCTCGCTCGAAGCCGACGCCATGGCTGGCCGTGAAGAGCAGGGCAGGCGTCTCGGCCCCTCCCAGAAGCGCCTGCAGCCGCGGGCGAGTCGCGTTCGTGCCCGTGACCGTCTGGACATCCCAGCCCGTCTGCGGCCGAGCCATCTCCTCGGCCAGCGGCTCGATAAGGTAGCGGGTGCTCTGCTCCGTGGCTCGGTCGTCTGGATTGGTCACACCAAAGAAGACCGCTGCCTGCGGGAGCGCCGGCTCGTCCCGTTCGGCTGCCACGACGGATCGGGCATACTTCCGGTAGTCATCGAGCTCGTCGAAGTGTATGCGGCCGACCGCGTACGCGACGTCGAGTTCGTGCTGGACCGTGTACGGGATCGCCGCAGGATCGCTAACGAGGAGCAAGTAGTAGGGGACGTTACGGGGATCGACAGGGCCTGGCCCTGCCCCGTGCCGCGCGAGGAAGCCGTTCTTCGACTCTCCGGGTCGATAGGCGTCCGGCCCGGTGAACTCCCGGTAGAGGCTCTCGTCGCGGCTGGCGGCCTGCTCCCGCCGATGCTCCAATAGCTCGCCCAGCGCCTCCCGTACGGCTGGGTCAGCGCCGTGCGCGAAAACGACGCCCCATCCGGTCTGGGCGAGATCCCTCGTGTCAATGTCCGGCATGGCCCTGAAGTGCGGCTCCGTCTGGTCCCGACGCCATTGCAGCTCGTCGAGCTGGTCCCGGTCCGGCCGCTGGCCGCCCGCAAGCGCGGCGACCGCTTCGGCCGTCATCGCCGGCAGCAGGTAGTCCCCGGTGGAACCGTTGATGCCGTTGAAGGCGAGGGTGTCCGCATCGCTCTGCATGCCTGCCCCCTTCGTGGTGGTCCCTCACCTCGTAAGTTCCGGTTATTCAGGGCGAACGTCAAGAAATGGACGAAAATACATGGCTTCTGTCCGTATCACGGCCAGGATGGGCTGCATCCACATAGGGAAGGCCTGGCCGAAACGTCTTTGAATCGTAGTCCAGCCGGATTAGGATTCCTTGCGCCGTTCATCTTGTTGGAGTGTAGATGATCAGCTACGCGGAGCTGGAGATCGGGCTGCGGCCTCGAGGTCGCGACAGCTTCTTCATCGATCTCACCTACAGTGGGCAGTCGCCGATGGAGAGCGATGCCGAGGTCCGCTCGTCCGTGGTCGGGCAGGACAAGCCGCTCGTGGGTCGGCTCGACCGCGACGATCTGCGCCAGCTGGCGCTGGGCTCCGAAGCGTACGGACGCGCGCTGAACGAGGCCCTGTTCAAGGACCCACGCGTGAAGTCGATGTTCGACAGTGCGCGGGCCAGCGCCGAGGCCAGCGACGCCGCACTCCGCCTCCGCCTGTTCATTGGACCGGGCGCGCCACACCTGCACAGCGTCCGCTGGGAGACGCTACGCGACCCGCGGACCGGGGGACCGCTCGTGACCGGCGAGAACGTCGTGTTCTCCCGTTATCTGAGCAGCATCGATTGGCGGCCAGTGCCGCTGCGCGTCAAGGGCGAGTTGCGGGCACTCGTGGCTATCGCCAATCCCTCGGAGCTGCAGGCCGAGTCCGGGATCGAGGTCGACGGGCGGCCGCTCCCGCCCATCGATGTCGAGGGCGAGCGCGATCGCGCGCTGACCAGTTTGGGGATTATCCCCGCCGAGGTTCTAGCCTCAGGCGGCCAGGCGACCATAAGTAACCTCATCGCTCACCTGCGTGCCGGCAAGGACGGCTTCAACTACGACATTCTCTATCTCGTCTGCCACGGAACCGCTGCACGTGGGGAGTCCGAGCTGTGGCTTGAGAGCGATGACGGGCACCGAGACATTGTCAGCGGAAGCGACTTCGTCGACCGGATCAGCCAGCTGCCCAGGCGGCCGCGGCTGGTTGTCCTCGCCTCGTGCCAGAGTGCCGGGAAGGGGGATGAGGCCAGGAGCAGCGACGATGGGGTTCTGGCCGCACTCGGGCCACAGCTGGCCGAGGCCGGCGTTCCGGCCGTGCTTGCAATGCAAGGTGACGTGCTCATGCAGACCGTGGAGCGGTTCATGCCGCGGTTCTTCTCCGAGCTTCAGGAGCACGGCCAGGTCGACCGAGCGGTCGCCGTGGCTCGCGGCGAGGTGCGGAAGGCCCGCGATTGGTGGGCCCCAGCGCTGTTCATGCGCCTAAAATCGGGCAGGATGTGGTATGTCCCTGGGTTTGGGGCGACGACAGACATTCCATGGGCTGCGCTGGTATCGGCAATCAAGGAGGGCGCGGCCACGGCCATCCTCGGCCCGGCGCTTACCGAGTCCGTAGTCGGCTCCCGGCAGGCGATTGCTCGAAGCTGGGCCAGCCTTTATCAATTCCCCATGGCACCCCACAACCGCGAGAACCTGGCCCAGGTCGCCCAGTACCTCTCCATCTCCCAAGCGCCAGCCTTCCTGCGCCAGCAGCTCAAGGCCCACATGCGGAAAGAGCTGCTTCGCCGCTATGCAAACAAGCTAGAGGACTCGGAGGGTGCATCCTTGGACGAGCTGATCATCCGGCTCGCCGGGCACTCTGCCAACGATCCGGCCGACCCTCATCGGATTCTGGCCGAGCTACCGTTTCGCATCTACATTGCCACTGGCCCGACCGACATCCTCAAGCCCGCCTTTGCCACCATCGGCAAGGTGCCAGAGGTCGAGATGTTCGAATGGCGAAGCCGGCGGAAAAAGGTCAAAGGAGGGGAAGCGTCCGTCTTCAAACGGGAGCCTACTTACCGGCCGACCGATAAGCGGCCGCTCGTCTACCACCTGTTTGGTCGGCTGGAGGACGAAGAGTCGGTGGTCCTCACTGAGGACGACTACCTTGAGTACTTGGTGGGATGGAGGAGCAAGAGCGGGACCATCCCCGGCGTCGTCAACACCGCGCTGAAGGACGGCTCCCTCCTTTTCCTCGGCTTCCGTCCCGACGACTGGGTCTTCCGGGTCCTCTACCATGTGATCAACGACTCCGAACGCGGCGACCGCAGGAGCCAGTATGCGAACGTGGCGGTGCAGATCGACCCGGAGGAAGGTCAGATTATCGAACCGGCAGGAGCCCGTCGGTACCTTGAGAAGTACTTCCTCAAGC
>DASXTD010000092.1:0-2283 GCA_036505655.1 Chloroflexota bacterium | reverse complement strand
TAGAACGGGCGGGCTGGCGCAGCGCCCGAAACTTTGATCTGAGCTCTCGCCATTTCCTGTTTGTCGAAGGGGTGGTTTTCCGAGACGAACACGTCTATCTTGACGGACGTATCCAGGTGAATGAGATTGAATGATCGCCGCTGGCGGACTGCCTCTTTAGCGCTTCCAGATCAACGTGGCGTCCTGAAGCAGCGACACGATCCTATCGATTTGGCTGAGTTGGATCTCTGCCACCAGGTCTACGTCAACTGTGGAGCGCGGTATCCCATGAAGGGAGCTCGCGACCGAACCGCCCACGTGGTAGCGCAGGCCCAGCTCCTCAAGCGCAGCTACGACAGGGTTTAGAGCGCGGATTACGGGCGGAGCCGGCTGATCCACGTCAGGCTGTTCGCTCGTGTCTTTCCAAGTAGCCGCGGAAAGAAGCAGCCAGTTCCGCCCCGTAGCAGATCTCGACGAGCTTCACGGCTTGGTCTGAAGAGCTTGCGAAGGGGTCGGCTTCCAAAATACCTTGACGGGCCAGATCTAGCACCAGTTGGCTCAGCGAGCAGGCGAGGGCAAAGCGCTTGGCCGGACCGGCCTGGCGCAGGAGCTCGATCTGAACGCGCTCGGCCTCAGGGGAAGTATCGGCGGATCGCATGAGCTACTTGAAGGCGGGGATGACGTGCTCGCCGAGCAAGCGGAGCGACTTCAGGGCGACCTCCCGCTGCATGTCGCCGATCTGGTGCTGGGTACAGAGAACGTCGTAGCCGACCAGCTTCTGCTGGGCTTCGATCCTCTTGATCACTGTGTCCGGGTCGCCGACGAGGGCGAGCCCATTGTTGACCCAGAAATCGTATGACTTCGTCAGCTGCTGGAACACTCGGCCGCGCTCCTCGATGTCCGGGGTCCGCTCGCCGCCGGTGCCGCGGGGATCGCCTGCCATGCCAATCCGAGTTTGGGCAATCAACTGCATCGCTTTCCCTGCAAAGAAGCCCTGGAGCAGAAACTGCTCGGCCTCTTCCCGCGCCTGAGCATCGGTCTCCGCTACGTGGACGTGGCGGGCAAGCATGCGGCGGGGCATCGGACCTGAGTGATTGCGCTGCTCCCAGGCTCCGGCGAAATAGGCGAACTTCTCGGCAACTACCTCATCCACATCGATGTTCTGGGCCACGTTGAAATCGTGGTCGGCCGCGTAGTCGAACGAGGTGGCGCTATGGGCGCCAATCCAGATGGGCGGATGCGGCTTCTGAAATGGCTTGGGTTTAGGCAGCGCCTCGTCGAAGCTCCAGTACTCGCCCTCAAAGGTGACGGAGTCTTCCGTCCAGGCCTTCATGATGATGTCCATCGCCTCCAGGCCCATCTCGCGCCGCTCGGAATAAGGCATCTTCCAGCGGACGAATTCGTGGGCGTGGATGCCATACCCGATGCCGAACTCGAGACGGCCGCGTGAAAGCTGATCGACCATGGCCGCGTCCTGGGCCAGGCGAATCGGGTGGTGCATCGGCAGCTGATAAACCATGGGGCCGAAGCGGAGCGTGCTCGTCTCCCGGGCCAGCGCGGCCAGGTAGACGTTGGGGGCCGAGATGTACGCGAAGGGCGCATTTTGATGCTCGATGAAGAAATAGCTCTGATAGCCGACCTGCTCGGCGAGCTGGGCCGTGCGGATGTGTCCCTCGTAGATGTCGGCGGGCTCCCCCACCATTTCGGCGTCCGAGAAGCCGTCGAAGATCGCAAAATCGAGCTTCGCCATGCCCGTAACTCCCGCCCGGCACCGTCGCGCTAGTGGGCCCGTCTGATGCTAGCGTACCGCGGAGCCGACGAACTATAACGGAGCCCAATGTTCGGAACGGTCTCCTAAGTCCATTAGGATCGACCGAGCGCGGACTCAAATCAAGGGGACAGCGCCAGTGCGCCTCGTCAGCTCCTTCTTGCGTCTGTTCTCTGTGGCGGCACTGCTGCTCACCCTGGCTTTTTTAGGCAGTGGCGGAGCGGGCGCAGAGGACGACGATGCGCAAGCGGCGTCGGTAGAGGAGGAGGTCGCGCCCGGAGAACTCCCCACCATCGATATCGTAGGACCCGAAGCCGACGACTCCGCGGCATCGGCGATGGAACCGGCTGAGTCGACGCCACCCCCTGCTCCCGCGCCCCTACCCGAGATGAATCTCCGGCCCCTAACACGAGGCGTGAGTCTTGGGCCACTCCGCTATCACGACGATTTTTCTGATCCCACTCACGGTCTCTTCGCGCCCTCGATCACGCGCGACAGCTCTGAGCAGAGCTACAGCGGCGGCCAGTACCAGGTGC
>DASXTD010000091.1:0-2414 GCA_036505655.1 Chloroflexota bacterium | reverse complement strand
ATGCCATCGACCGCCAAAACATGGCCGACACCTTCATCGGCTCCCGGACCACCGTGGCACACAGCTACGTCGGCCCCGATACCCCTGGCTACGAAGCAATCGAGCCCAGCATCATCAAGTACGCCTACGATCTCCGACTGGCGACACAGATGATCGAGGGGCTCGGTTACCATCGTGCCTCCGACGGTTTCTTCCTGGACGGCGCCAACCAGAGGCTGCAGGTGGAGGTGCGCACGACCATTCGGGCCGAGCTGCAGCCGAAGATCGTGGCCGCGGTCGTGGATTACTGGAGGCAGGCTGGGGTAGATGCCCAGCAGGTAAACATCCCGGTGCAGCAGATGAACGAACGCGAGTACCGCGCCACGTTCCCCGCGTTCGAGATGCCGGGCGGCACCAACGACGTCAGCCCCGAAGAGATCATGCGACTCCATAGCTCGGCCACGCCGCTGCCTGAGAACCGCTTCACGGTCATGGGAAACTACTCGCGGCTTCGCAGCCCCGAGCTGGACTCCTATATCGAGCAGTACATCACGACTATCCCGCGGGATGCGCGGCTGCAGGCCCTGGCCCGGGTAGCCCATTTCGAGTCAGATCTTCTGCCCTCGCTCGGCCTCTTCTACCAGGTCGACACCACGCTGTTAGCGGACCGTCTTCTAGGAATCCCCCCCAACGGCAGACGCGCAACCCAGGCCTGGAACGTCGAGCACTGGGACACCGCCCCTTAGATAACCTCCGCCACCCGAAGCTCGGCTATGCGCTCAGCGGAGTAGCCCAGCTCCCCTAGGATCTCGTCCGTGTGCTGCCCCAGCGTGGGCGCCGGCTCCAGCTTGACGCTCGGCATCTCGGACAGGTGCACCGCGGTCCCGGCGATGTGCGTCCGTCCGGCCACCGGATGCTGCACCTCGACCATCATGTCGTTGGCGATGATCTGCTCCTCGAACCGCAGCTGGGGCCGATCGATGATTGGCGCGCAGGGCACGTCAGCCTCATCCAGCACCTTCAGCCACTCTGCCGCCGGCCGGGTGGCGATAATTTCGTCGAACGCTGCCCATGCCTCGGCGTGCAGTTGGGGCAAGCGAAGAGGATCCGTCAACCGCGGATCTTCCCCGAAATGCGGAACGCCGAGCACCTGGCACAGTCGCTTCCACTGATCGGGGAAATACGCCCCAATGTTGATGTACGCGCCGTCAGCGCAGCGCATGCTGCCGTACCCGGCCGGATTCTCGTCTCTGGCCGGCGTCGGGTTATCTTCGATGACCGTCAAGTGCCCGTGCTGCATGGCGATAGCGGCGTGGAGCAGGGATGATTCCACCAGCTGCCCCCGCCCGGTCTGTTCGCGCGCGTACAGGGCGGCGGAAATGCCGAACGCCATCAGCATCGGCGCAGACCAGTCTGCAATCCAGATACCCGCGCTTTGCGGTCGCCCCTCCGCATCCTTTCGGTAGGCAGCGCCCGACAAACCCTGGACCAGGCGGTCGAAGCCTGCCTTGTCCGCATAAGGCCCCTTGGTTCCGTACGCCGTAAGCGACGCGTAGATCAGGCGTGGGTTGATGGCCGATAGCGCCTCGTACCCGATGTGCAGTCGATCCATGACCCCCGGCCGAAAGTTCTCCACGAAAACGTCTGCCCGCCGCGCCAGCTCCCGCGCAATCTCCTGGCCCTCCGGCTTGGTGATGTCGAGGGTGATGCTCCGCTTCCCGCGGTTGACCCCCATGAACTGGCCGCTGTTCAGTTTGAGGAACGGCGTGTTGCCCGATCGGCGCGACGTGTCTCCGATAACGCGCCGTTCAATTTTGATAACGTCGGCGCCCTGGTCAGCCAGGTACATACTGGTGGTCGGCCCCGCGTAGTTGATGGCCGTGTCGACCACCTTGATTCCGTCAAATGCATGCGCCACTTGGTCGCCTCCTATGACCGTATCCATGTCATCCCGAGCCGCAGCGAGGGATCTCCCGGCGGGTATTCGTGCGGCTCAGTGCTGCTGCTCACGGAGATTCCTCGTCCCTCTTGCTCCTCGGAATGACAATTCTGCCCTTACGGTCATGCTCCTATCTCCCCGTGAACACCGGCTTCCGCTTCTCAGTGCGGGCGAGATGAGCTTCCTTAGCGTCCGCTGTCCCCTGGTTCGCTCGGTAGACCTCCGTGGCGAATCGGAACCCCTCGCTGAACGGCAGCTCGAGTGACCGCATCACAGCCTCTTTGGTTGTCCGCACTCCCAGAGGCGGGTTGGCGACGATCCGCTGGGCCAGCTCCACCGCGGCGTCCCCGAGCTCGCCTTGCGGCACCACGCGATTTACCAGGCCCCACCGCAACGCCTGTTGGGCGTTGATCCGGTCGGCGGTGAGCAGCATCTCCATGGCCGGTCCCAGTGGGATGGCCCGCGTCAGCCGGTGCGGCACCCCCATGTTGCCCGG
>DASXTD010000090.1:0-3585 GCA_036505655.1 Chloroflexota bacterium | reverse complement strand
GGGCCCTGCCCCGCCTCGACCGGCCCGGCCGAACGCTAGTGACGACACTGGGCGTCGTCGGCACAGGCACCATGGGCAGCGGCATTGCCCAGGTCGCGGCGCAGCACGGGCTCGAGGTCGTCCTTGTGGACGCCCAACCCGACCTGGCACAGCGGGCGCGCGACCGCATCGGAGCGTCCCTCCAGCAGGCGGTTCAGAGGGGAAGGCTCAGCGGCGACGAAGCCGAAGCCGCACTCGAACGACTTACGCCGGCCGACGGGATGGATGCCCTCGCGATGGCAAGCTGGGTAATCGAAGCCGTTCCCGAAGAGATCAGTCTCAAGCGGGCCGTTTTCGCTCAGCTGGAACAGGTCTGCCCGCCGGGAACGATTCTAGCCAGCAACACGTCATCCTTGAGCGTGTCCGAGATCGCAGCGGCGAGTAAGGACCCGCGGCGGGTGGTGGGTCTTCACTTCTTCAATCCAGTGCCTGCTATGGCTCTGGTCGAGGTCGTACGCGGCAGCGCGACCTCCGAGAGCACCCTCGAGGCGGCCCTGGAGCTAGCCCGCAACCTGGGGAAAACCCCCGTGGCCGTGGCCGACTGCCCGGGCTTCATCGTCAACAGGGTGGTGCGGCCCTTCTACAACGAGGCGCTCCGCATGCTGAATGAAAACGTCGCCCAGCCAGCCGATATCGACCGCGCGATGCGGGGCGTCGGCTTCCGCATGGGCCCTTTTGAGCTCATGGACTTGATTGGCAATGACGTGAATCTGGCCGTCACCACGTCCATTTACGAGCAATTCAACGGCGAGCCGCGCTTCCGTCCCTCGCCCTTGCAGCGTCGTCTCGTGCAGAGCGGGGCACTAGGTCGCAAGACGGGCAAGGGTTGGTACGACTACAGCACCGATGCTGCCGTGGGGAATCAGGCTGTGGCGGCTCCATCATCCGAGCGGCCGGACCTCAGCTCTCGACTCGCAGTGATCCATCATGGAACCATCGGCGTCGAGCTTGCCGAGTCGCTCGGAGTCGATCCGGTCGATACCCCATTCGGATCCGCATCGCATCGTGGAGTGCCGATCGAAGAGGCCGAGATCATCCTCGACCTCACCACCGGACCGCTTGCGGCAAAGTGCGCGCTCCTCGAAGCGATCAACCGAAAGTCTTCCCGGGGCGCGCCGATACTGACCCTCGCCCTGACGGCGAGCACGACTGAGTTGGCTTCTTCGTGCGGTCAACCCGAGCGCGTGTGCGGCTTCGGCTATCTCCCGCCGCTGACCGACACCCAGATCATCGAGATCGCGCCGGGCCTCCAAACAGGTGAAGCTGCCCGCGCCGCCGCCGAAAGCCTGGCCGCAGCACTCGGCAAGGAACCAGTACTGGTCCAGGACGGAGCCGGCCTGGCCGCCGCCCGGATCCTCACGCTCATCATCAATGAGGCTGCCTGGGCGCTCATGGAACGCGTGGCCGAGCCAGCCGACATCGATCTGGCCGTGCGGCTGGGCGCGAACTACCCGAGAGGTCCCCTCGAATGGGCCGACCGGCTGGGTCTGGACCTGGTCCTGCGGATCATCGAAGCGATGCAGCGCGAGCTCGGCGATGACCGTTATCGCCCCGCTCCCTTGCTGCGCAAGCTCGCCTTGACGCGCCGAACCTTCCGTTAAGCGTCAGCCTTGCGAAAGTATTAAAATGATAGCGACCGACTATTAGGCTGGTGAATCGAGGACGCCTTGCCCCCTCTCCCTCTGCGAGTGGGTTGGGTGAGGGTGACCGGACTTCTCCACCTAACGCTGGTTTTGGATTCTTGGGGAGGACTCGTTGCCAGAAGCAGTAATCGTTGGAGCGGTGCGCACCCCAGTTGGGCGGTATGCGGGCGCCCTCAAAGATGTGCGCCCGGATGACCTGGCCGCGCTGGTGATCCAGGCACTCGTCGAGCGCACCGGCATCGATCCAAATCTCATCGACGACGTCATCCTCGGTTGCACCAACCAGGCCGGCGAAGACAACCGCGATGTAGCCCGCATGGCCCTCCTCATCGCCGGCTTGCCCGAGACTATCCCCGGTCAGACCGTGAACCGCCTCTGCGCCTCCGGCTTGCAGGCCGTGAACACCGCCGCGCTGGCTATCCAGGCTGGTGCTGGTGACGTCTACATCGCCGGCGGCGTGGAGAGCATGACTCGGGCGCCGCTGGTCATCGCCAAACCCTCCAGCGCCTTCCCGCGGGGCAAAGTCGAGATGGAGGACAGCACGCTCGGCTGGCGTTTTGTGAACCCGCGTATGGCCGAGCGCTACGATCCCATCAGCCTGGGCGAGACCGCTGAGAACGTAGCCCAGCGTTACGAGATCAATCGGCAGCGCCAGGACGAGTTCGCGTTGGCCAGTCACCAGAAAGCCTGCGCCGCGATCCAGGCCGGACGATTCACAGACGAGATCGTGCCGGTTCCCGTCCCACAGCCCAAGGGCGCCGCCCCACGGCTCTTCGATACGGACGAGCACCCCCGAGCCGATACGAGCCTCGAGGCGCTCGCCAAGCTGCCCACCCTCTTCAAGGCCGGCGGAACCGTGACCGCTGGCAACTCGTCCGGCGTCAATGACGGCGCCGCCGCCTTGCTGGTCATGTCCTCCGAAAAAGCCAAAGAGCTTGGGCTCCAGCCCATGGCCCGCTACGTCGCCTCCGCGGCCGCTGGCGTGGATCCATTGTTCATGGGCACTGGGCCAATCCCCGCCACCCGCAAGGTCTTCGCCCGGACAGGCATCACCGCCGACGACCTCGATCTCGTCGAGCTCAACGAGGCGTTCGCCTCTCAGAGCCTGGCCTGCATGGATGAATTAGGCTTACCCGCTGATCGCGTCAACGTGAACGGAGGCGCCATCGCCCTCGGCCATCCCCTCGGTTGCTCCGGGGCCAAGCTCACCACGACCCTCGTCCACGAGCTCACCCGCCGCGGCGGCCGCTACGGCCTCGTCAGCCTGTGCGTCGGCGTGGGCCAGGGCGTCACCACCCTCTTCGAGCGCGTCGCCTGACAACCAATCCTGAAGGTCCGCGACGTCATCCGCCGCATCCAGCCCCAAAATATTTGGCGTCAAGCAGGTTTGGAGAAACCGTGATGCGGTACGCGGTCGTTATCGAGAAGGGGGAGACTTCATATGGCGCCTACGTCCCCGATCTGCCCGGATGCGTTGCGGTTGCGGAGACTCTCGAAGAAGTCGAGCGTCTGATCCGCGAGGCCATCGAGTCTCACCTCCAAGGCCTCCAGGCCGAAGGCTTGGCCGTCCCGGCTCCAAGCAGCCGCGTCGAGTACGTGGAAGCCTAGTCTACCTACCCGTTACAGGTCCGCGGCCCGCACCTGTTGGTAATCACCTGAGCATTAGCCCCCTCTATCCCGCCGTCTGCGCAGCACATTAACGCGGCACCGGAAAGCTTTCTCCGCCTTCATGGCCTTCCCGCCGCCACCCGTCCTCGGGTGTTCCCCAGTTGAGGGGGTTGTGTCTGCCCAATAAACTGGGCCCTAGCCTATCAATAGGCGCCTCAGACTCAGGACGGACGTGTGGTCCACGGCCACGTAGCAGAGTATGAACCTTCGGCAGCCTAGCTCAGATAGAATCCTG
>DASXTD010000089.1:0-2100 GCA_036505655.1 Chloroflexota bacterium | reverse complement strand
ACCCCGACAAACATCGTGGTCCAGTAGGGCGAGCCCCACATCTGCTGTTTATCGGCTTCGTACAGCGGCCGCAGGAGATGTGCGGGAAACGGGCCTAAGTCATCCTCGGTGATCGCATAGGCCTGCACGTACAGCCGCTGCCACTCGATCACTAGCGTATGGTCGGCCCGCGCCTCGATACGCCCGATCTCGCTGGATGCCGCCTTGCTCTCGACCGGGAAAGTTGGATCGCTGGTCACGGCCCACCCAAACACGAGGTCTTCGGCCGTGAGGGGCGCTCCATCGTGCCAGGTGACGTTGGGGCGAAGGCGGTAGGTCGTTTGCATCGTGCCGTCTGGCCGCACCACCCAGGTGCCGTTGGCTGTAGAGGGCAGCTCCTCGGCGAGCTGGGGGAGCGCCTGGCCACGATTATCGTTGGCGGCCAGATGCTGGTGAACCGCGTTCCGGAGCGCGGCCGGCCGCCGGGAACCCATGGCGGTAAGGATGACCTCAGGCTCGGCATTCATCGCAAACGTGAGGGTCTTGGTTCGCGGCGGCTGGCTGCTGGTCGGCGATGATGGCGCTGTCCCCGGAGTCGCGCAACCCATGAGAATCGTCGCCAGAATCAACAGGAGCCCGTGCCACTTGATTTGGCGCATCCCACCCATGATAGACCCTCGCAAAGACGACAGCTCACCGAGACGGGGATGAGAGTTTGGCGTGCTAGTATACGCGGCGCATCGGATGGTTCCCGGGGACTGAGTTTGGCAAAGTTCCCCCTCTCCCTAACCCTCCCCGCGAGGGGGGGAGGGAATCAGTTCGGATTGGCGCGACGGGGTAGGAGGAAGTGCGGATGGATCCGATCACGGCCCACTACCATGGGCCGGGTGCGGGTGTCCGCGAGCACTTCTACCAGCCCGGCGGCGGTGAGCGGCGCGACTAGACACATCGCACTAAAGGAAATATGCCAGTGTCAAAGCAAGCCATTGTCAGCGTCCCGCGCTTCGCGCCCTTCTTTACGCCGATTTTTGTCGCAGTCGATAAAGGATTTCTCGCCGAGGAGGGCATCGAGGGCAAAGTAGTGACCCCTACCGGTATCGAGCGGCTCCTAGCCGGCGAGGTTGACTTCATGTTTGGCAGCCCCAGCCGAGGCTATTTCCTGCGGGAGTCCGGGGCGAAACTCATCTGCGGCCACTCGACGAGAGAGTCGTCGCACGTCCTCATGGTCCGCCCTGAGATCGAGCATGCCTCGCAGCTCGAGCACATACTGCTGTCGGGAGCCGACGGCACAGGCGGGAGCCGCATGGTCAACGAGCTGAAGAACATCCTGGCGCTCAACGACGTTCAGCTCGAAGCGTCCAGTATCGAGATCCAGGGGGTCGAGGGCTCGCACAAGGAGCAGTGGCAGATGCTGCAGGAGGGCATCGGCGACGCGGCCACGCTGGGCGCGCCCTGGTGGATCTTCGCCGCACAGAAGGGCTACCGAAACTTGGGGCACGAGCAGAGCTTCACGATGTCTGCCTCCGGATCGGGCCTGTACACTCGCCCGCATACCATCGAAAGCGACCCCGACCTGGTGGGAGCGGTCGTCCGCGCCTACGTGCGCGCCATGCGCTATTGCGTCGAGAACGTCGAGGGGACCATCGAGACGATGATGAAGTATTCCCGCGAGTGGGGCGTGGACAGCCGCGAGATCGCCCTCGCGGCCCACCAGGACGTATCTCCCTATTGGAGGGTGGAGCTAGACCTCGACGCCATACGCGAGCTGATGGAGAAGACCGCGGTCAAGGAGGGGCGCCCGGCCCTGAGCCTGGATGAGGTCTCCGACCTGCAATTCCTGAATGGAGCGCTCAAGGCGCTGGGGTGATACACGCGAGTTTTTCTACTACGAGGCCGAGCTGCTCGACGAGCGAAAGTTCTCCGAGTGGATCGAGCTCATAGCCGATGACGTGCACTACTTCATGCCTCAGCGGCGGAACATCAAGTACGGTGAACAGGCGCGCGAATCCAGCGACCCGGAGTCCGAAATTTCGTGGTTCGATGAGGGCAAGACCACGCTGGTGGGGCGCGTTCGGCAGCTCAATACGGGCCTCCATTGGGCAGAAGAGCCGCTCTCGCGGG
>DASXTD010000088.1:0-4217 GCA_036505655.1 Chloroflexota bacterium | reverse complement strand
CGTCCGCCTGTCCCGATTTGCCCTCTCCGTCCTTCCTTGCGTCATTCCCGCTTTCGCGGGAATGACGGAGGAAGAACGGGAGTGACGGAAATCATGGAGAGTGCGCGTCCTGTCCTGTCGTCAGTAGACAGAACGTATGTTTTTCTATCATTACTATAGCAATCGATAGTGGAGCCTGATCTTGGCCGTCACCCCTGATTTCGTCCATCTCCATGTGCATTCCGAGTACTCGCTGCTCGATGGGCTATCGCGAACCCATGAGCTCGTTTCCGAGGCGAAGCAGCAGGGCATGCGCGCCATCGCGCTCACGGACCACGGCGTCATGCACGGCGCCATCGAGTTCTATCAGGCGGCTCGCGAGCAGGGAGTGAACCCCATCGTGGGCGTCGAAGCCTACATCGCCCCCCGCCGTATGTCGGACAAAGAGAATGCCGATCGCTCATCGGCCCACCTCACCCTGCTCGCCAAGAACGAGGCCGGCTATCGGAACCTCCTGATCCTGACTTCGGCGGCGCATACCGACGGCTTCTACTACAAACCGCGGATCGACCATGAGCTGCTCTCGGAGCATGCCGAGGGACTGATCGCCCTATCCGGCTGCGCCTCCGGCGAGGTCCCCTGGGCGCTGCGTCAGGACGACATGGCTTCCGCTCGCCAGAAGGCCGAGTTCTATCGCGACCTGTTCGGTCGCGACAACTACTTCATGGAGCTGCAGGACCACGGCATCGACTTCCAGCCTGCCGTTAATCGCGGCGTATTGGAGCTGGCCAAAGAGCTCGACCTCAAGCTCGTCTGCACCAACGATTCCCACTACACGCACCGCGACGATGCCGAAGCCCAGGACCTGCTCCTCTGTATCCAGACCAACAGCCTGTACGACGACCCCAAGCGCATGCGGATGTATACCGGCGAGCACTACCTGAAGAGCCCCGAGGAGATGGCTCGGCTGTTCGCGGAGGTTCCCGAAGCGCTCACAAATACCCTCGATGTGGCGGAACGCTGCGATTTGCAGCTCACCTTCGGTCGCCTGGACTTCCCTCGCCTTCCCTTTATTCCCCAGGACCAGACGCCGGATGAATATCTGGCGAAGCTTTGCCGGGACAACCTGCATAGCAAGTACGAGAGTGTGACGCCGTCGATCGAAGACCGAGTCCGTTACGAGCTTGACGTGGTCCGCTCGACGGGTTTCGCCGCCTACATCCTCTTCGTTTGGGACTTCACCGACTACGCGCGCAAGCAGGGCATTTACTGCAGCCCCCGCGGATCGGCCGCCGGCTCGATCATCCTTTACCTGATCGGCATTACCACCATTGATCCGATCCGCTACTCGCTCACGTTCGAGCGCTTCCTCAATCCCGAGCGCATCCAGATGCCCGATATCGATATGGACTTCGCCGATTCACGGCGCGACGAAGTCATCGACTACGTCGCCGAGCGTTACGGTCGAGACCATGTCGCCCAGATCGTGACCTTTGGGCGACTTCTGGCCCGTGCCGCCATCCGCGACGTCGGCCGCGCCCTCGCGTATCCGATCTCCGAGGTGGATCGGATAGCCAAGCTCATCCCGACGATCCCGGTGGGGATGACCATTGATAAGTCTCTGGCCGCCAGCGAAGACCTGGCCCGCATTTACCGCGAGGAGCCGCACATCACGCGCCTGCTCGACCTCGCCCGCAAAGTGGAGGGTATCTCACGCCACGCCTCCACTCACGCAGCGGGTGTCGTCGTTTCAGGAGAGCCCCTGGTTCACCACGTTCCGCTCCAACGAGCCAAGGGCGAAAACCTCCTGATGACCCAGTATGAGATGCACGCGGTGGCCGATATCGGCCTGCTCAAGGAAGACTTTCTCGGCCTTACCAACCTCACCCTCCTTGAAAACGCGATCAATCTGATCGAGGAGGTGCGCGGGGAGAAGGTCGATCCCTGGAATCTCCCCGAGAACGATCCCAAGACGTACGCGATGCTCGCTAACGGCGATACCACGGGCGTGTTCCAGATGGAAGGCGCCGGGATGCGCCGAACCGTGCGCGAGTTCAAGCCCACCACCCTCGATCACCTGGCGGCTATCGTCGCCCTTTATCGCCCCGGTCCGATGGCCAACATTCCCGCCTACGTGGCCGCCAAAGATGGCCGAGCGCCCATCACCTTCTTGCACCCCAAGCTCGAGCCCATCCTGACCCAGACCTACGGCGTCTTGGTCTTCCAGGATCAGGTGCTCCAGATCGTCCAGGCCATAGCCGGCTTCACGCTCGGCCACGCCGATGTGCTGCGAAATGCCATGGGCAAGAAGATCCGCGCGCAGATGGAGCAGGAGCGAGGGAATTTCCTCCAGGGGGCGGAGGAGAATGGCATCAGCGGCGACGTGGCACAGAAGATTTGGGAATATATCGAGCCGTTTTCCGGTTACGGGTTCAATCGCGCCCATGCCTACTGTTATGCCAATATCGCCTATCAGACCGCGTATCTGAAGAGCACCTACCCCTCCGAATACATGGCCGCCATGCTCAGCACCCAGTACGACGACACCGAGAAAATCATCGCCGCCAGCGGAGAGTGCCGCCGGCTGGGCATTCCATTGGCGATGCCCGATGTCAACACCAGCGACGTGGGCTTCACGGTCGACGTCGCCAGCCAAACCCGCGGGATCCGGTTCGGACTCGGTGCCATCAAGAATGTGGGCCAGGGTGCAGCGCGCGTCGTCATCGAGCAGCGTCAAGCGGGTGGGCTGTTCGCGTCGCTGGATGACTTCTGCCAGCGCGTCGATCTGCGGACCGTCAACAAGCGCACCCTGGAGGCTCTCGCCAAAGCCGGGGCCATGGACGCATTCGGTCCCCGCGAGCAGGTGCTGGCCAGCCTCGATCGTGCGATGGCGGCCGGTCAGTCAGTCCAGAAAGCCGCCGGGGCGGGTCAGGGCAGCCTGTTTGGATTCGAGACCGGGTTGCAGGACGCAGGTGGCCTGGTCGCTGCCGCTCCGGTCTCCGATCAGCAGCGTCTGGCCTGGGAGAAGGAAGCACTCGGCTTCCCCCTCAGCAATCACCCGTTTGAATCGGCCGCTCGCGACCTGGCCGACGAGGTAACGGCGAACACCAGCCAGATCAGCGACGAAATGGTGGGCGAGAAGATCACCATCGCCGGTGTCATCATGCAAGTTCGTCGGATCGTCACCAAGAAGGGTGACACGATGGTCGTCGCCAAGCTCGAAGATTTGCACGGGGCCATCGAGGTGGTCGTCTTCCCCAGGACCTACACGTCCAACCCGGGGATCTGGCACGAAGATGCCGTCGTCGTCGTCAACGGCAAGGTCGACGTCCGTCGCCGCGATGGCGATGGCGAAGAGAGCCACGGCATCCCCGAGATCCTGTGCTCGTCCGCTCGCGAGTGGGACTCTTCTCCCTCCCAGGGGGTTTGGGGGGCGAATGGCCCCCCAACTGGATCGAGAGGGTGGGGTGAGGGCGACGTCCAAAGGGACCGCTCGGCGGCTTCGTCTCCCACCGCCGCCGCCGAGCCCGATGCTGACATGCCCGAAGTCCAGATCGATTCAGAAGTAGATCTGGATTCAATTCCAGCTGTCATTGACTCCCTTGAAGCCCCTCCTGCCGCCTGGGAACAAATCGAGCCCGATGAGTCCACCAGTTTCGACTTCGCTCCTGAAGCATCCCAGGTACGCGAGTCACGCCCCCCCTGGGAAGAAGACGCCACGCCCGCTTTGACCGAGATGGACTCAGCGCTGTTACACACTCCGCCCACTTTGTTGGCTCACACGGACGCATCCTTACCACCCCCTCCCTCCGCGGGGGAGGGTTGGGGAGAGGGGGTTTCCTCCCAACCCGGGAAGTCGGAGACGGAGGCCGATGTGACCGAAGAAGTCATCTTGGAGACCAGCGATGACATGCTGGTCTTCATCTTCCGCGAGAGCGGCGAAGCCGAGGCGGACGCCAAACGCCTGCGCGACCTGCGTCAGATCATCGAGCAATCGCCCGGCGACGATCCCTTCGCCATCGCCTTCGAAGGCGGGGCAAGCCGCTATCGACTCACGGGCGGCGACCTGCGTGCGCAGCGCGGTCCTGAGCTGGAGCAGGCCGCCGAAGCTGTCCTCGGCCCGGGTTCCGTGCGGCTGGAGCCAGTGACCGCGGCGGAAGCAAGCAAGCGGTCCTGATCGCGATCGAGCGGAGTTGAGTCAGGCTCCTACGCTCCCCAGATGAATGGGGCGAGGAACC
>DASXTD010000087.1:0-6612 GCA_036505655.1 Chloroflexota bacterium | reverse complement strand
TGGGCACATCGGACTGATTACGGTCAGTCCGCAGCTCCGCGTTCCATCGGCTCGTGGCATAGCGTCGGGCGGCGTTAACTCCTAGGACGAGATAAGCGGCCGGCGTCTGGCCGACATTGAAGTGCTGGTGGTGCCACATGCCCTCGCCGGCACCCGACAGGTAGAGGCTGCCTTCCTGCCAATCGCAGCGAATCGCCTCCTCCAGACTCCCGTCCATGCGCACCTTCTGGGTGCGCACGTAGCCCTCACCCTGAATGATGTACAGATGGGCGCCGGGGCCATGTCGATGGCCTTTCTTGTAGGTCCCCGACTGGAAGCGCGAAACGTGCGAGTTGATCGTCCCGCCTGCCAGCATGAAGAAGGCATTGGTGCCACCTCCGCCGCGCTCCTTCCACTCGTACAACTTCATCTTCTTGATGTCGGGAACGAAGTTCGTCTCCCATAGACGTCCTCGATACAGCTTGCCCTCGCCGCTGAAATAATCCTCGTCGGCGCCGTAGCGGTCATAGAACGCGAACGGACAATTGAAGACGAAGTCCTCCGTGTGGAACTGGCGGAACATCGCGGGCGCATTGGTGACCGAGAAATAGCGGGCAGGCTCCGTTCCGCTCACATTGAAGAACTGATAGGTGATGTTGGTGGGCAGGCAGAAAAAGCTGCCCTCGCCCCACTCGAACGTTTGCTTTTTCTTCTCATCGAACCAGACATTGGCCGTGCCTCGTCCCTTCACCACGTAAATGGCCTCGTCGTACATGTGGTGTTCGGGGTTGGTCTTGCCGCCTGGCGGTATCTCCACCAGATGCTCGTCCATCTCGTCATCGCCGTCCAGGTAGAGCAGGGCGCCGTTTACGCCCTTGCGCGGCCACGGCCCCACCTCGACGGTTTTCATGTCCTTGATGTAGATGCCCCCGACCAGTGGGGCACCTTCGTTCTTACGCCAGTCGGCGTACGGGTCGACCCGCTGCAGAATCGGAGCTTCTTCGGCGGCACTCGGCATTTGCGTTCCCCCTCTCCCTTGATGCAAGCGAGCCCCTCAACAGCGAGGGGCTCGCTTCAGGCTTTCGGGCTTGTGACTTCGACGCTTAGACCGGGGCGCCCACCGGCGCCGGGTCTTCCAGGTCCATGGTGCTTTCGAGCGCGGCCTGGATCGCCTTCACCAACTCACGCGCCGAGTCGCGCGTCAACTCGACGGCTACTCGAGAACCGATACCCAGGTCCGGATTCATGAAGTCGATCAACATCGCGTGGTCGACCTGCGCGTGACTTGGATGATCGAACGCTACCGTGGCCAGAGAGAGCGGAAACCAGCCCTCAGCGCCCTTCCCGCAGCCGCTCATCTCAGCCGATTCGATGGAATAGGTGCACATGGGACCTCCTTTGAACGGCCGCGTCGAGTACCCGACTCGGGGTCGGATCCCGTGGCCGCTCCGCTCCGTTATGCCAGGTTCTTGCCGAAGAAGGTGAAGATCTTCTCCCAGCCGTCCATGCACTGCTGTTGGCGGTAGGCGGGGGCGTGATAGTAGAAGAAGCCGTGGCCGGCGCCATCGTAGCGGTGGAACTCGTAATTCTTGCCAGCCGCCTTGAGCTCTTCCTCGTGCTGGTTGACGTTGTCGGGTGACGGTCGCTGGTCGTCGTTTCCAAACAGGCCCAGCATCGGGCAGGAGAGGTCCTTAGTCAGCGTGTTGGGAGACACGGGCTGAGCCGGCGTTGTCTCCGGCTGGATCACACCACCGCCCCAGCACTCCACTAATGCCGCGAACTCCTTGGATTTGCAAGCAACCAGGAACCCGTGGCGCCCACCCGAGCAGGTGCCGAACACGCCCACCTTGCCGTTGCTGTTCGGCTGCGACTTCAAGAATTTGGCGCCGCCCTCGATGTCCCCGACCACCGTCTCGTCCTTGACGCCCCCGGCGGCCCGCTGGGCGGCCACAACCTCTTCGGGCGTTCCGTGGCCAGCGCGGTAAAAAATGTTAGGGCAGATAGCGTTATAGCCATGCTCGGCGAATCGCCGGGTCGTTTCCCGGTAAAACTCGTCCCAGCCGGGCGCGTGATTGATGAGCACCACGCCAGGATGGTTGCCTGGTACCAGGGATCGGGCGTAATACGCGTTGATGGTCTCGCCGTTGTAGCCCTTGATGTCTACGGTCTCGGCCGTCATGCCGTTGTACGCGTCAGTTCGCCACTGGTTCCACATACCGACTCCCTTTCGCAAAATTCTTTGAGCGCCGAAAAGATTCGCATGATGGTGTCTCATTGTCAAGGTAACGAAGCAGCTTCGGAACCCGACAACCGCGGGGGGTGCCAGGTGCAATCCGTTAATCGACCGTATCACGCAGTAATGGGAGGAAGCGATGGATTTAGATCTGACCGATAAGGTAGCTGTCGTCTCGGGGGGAAGCCGCGGGATGGGCAAAGCGATTGCTCGCCAGCTCGCCATTGAGGGCGCCGATGTCGTGGTTGTCGCGCGCGGAGCCGAGGCCCTCGAAGCGACGGCGAAGGAGCTAGCAACGACGACCGGACGGCGAATCGTGCCCATTACCGCTGACACCAGAGAAGATGCTTCTGTGAAGGCCATGGCGGACGCGGCGGGCTCGGCCTTCGGCCATCTCGACATCCTCGTCAACTGCGCCGCCTCACCAGGCGGCCAGGGCCCCGCTCCTCGGTTCGATGAGATCACCAACGAGGCATTCTTCGAGGACATGAACACGAAGGTCCTCGGCTACCTTCGCTGCGCTCGCGAGGTCGCCCCCTACATGAAACGGCAGGGCTGGGGGCGCATCATCAGCCTCAGCGGCATGGCGGCCCGCCAGGGGGGCGCGGCGCTGGGTAGCATGCGCAACGTCGCCGTGGTCGCCATGACCAAAAACCTGGCTGATGAGCTCGGGCCCTACGGCATCAACGTGACCGTAGTCCATCCGGGGCGGACCCGCACCGAGGCAACGGAAAGCGTACTTGCTCGTCGCATGGCGGCCGAGGGGATCTCACACGAAGAAGCCGAACGGCAGCTCCTTCAGGGCAACGTGCTGCGACGTGCAATCGATGCTACCGATGTCGCCAACGTCGTTACCTTCCTCGCTTCACCCAGATCAGTCGCCATCACCGGCGACGTCATCGCGGCGGGCGGCGGCTCCCCCGTCTCGATCTACTACTAGGAGGCTAACCGGTCACGAGCCTGCGGCCGGGTTAATCTGAGGGATAAGGTTCACGCTGTCGTTCGCTGGCTGCCCTTGAGCCGGAACGGTCACCACCGTACTGATGGCCGCCGGTCGCTGAACGTTCCTGTTCGCCAGCTTGCTCGGTCCGCCGACCAGGAGGAACACGGCCACGGCAATCACAACCACCCCGACCAGTACGGCGGCGACGATCTTCGGGACGAAAGCACGACTACGAATGGGCTCCGTCCCCTCGAATCCCCATTTGCTCTTCCAGGCATACCCAGCGTTTGCCGTCGTTTCCTGATTCGGCTCTGTCTCTGATTTCGTGGCTTCGCGCATCGCGTCCTTCCTCGTTTCGGCTCGGTTTTGTGCTGGTCGTGACAGCCTTCATACTTGGCGCTGAGTACAGCTATCTCCTCAAGCGCTCTTCTCCTGCTGCTCTGGGGTCTTGTCGCCGTGGACGAATTCGAGCAGTTGTCCCACTGTGAGGGATCGGTCGCTAAGTTGGATGACCGGGTGATGAAGATCCATTCGATACCGGTTGCGGCGCCCTATTTTCTCTCGCTGGATATATCCCTGCGTCTGAAGGTCACCAACGATCTTCCTGGCCGCACGTTCGGTTATTCCCACCGCTTGGGCGATATCTAGGCCCGTGCTCTCGGGTCGTTGCCCAACATGGATGAGCACCAGCGCATGATTAGTGAGAAAGCTCCAAGTTGTGGGCAGCGCAGCGACGAGCGGAGCGGCCTCGGGTACAAACGCCGGTGACGTAGACGGGTCACGGGCCGTCAAATGAGGCGGAGCGGCCTTGGGCAGCAACGCGGGTGACATGGTTGGGTCGCGGGCCGACAAAATAGCGCCTCCTCGATTCACAACACATGAATCATACTACATGAATCAAGTATCATGTTCGTAGATTCATGAAGGAGACACTCGTCATGGCAGAAAAAGGCAAGGGTAAAGACGCCGGGAAGGCCAAGAAGCCCAAAAACCAGAAGGTCGGAAACCGACCCCACGAGCTCCGCGAGCGCGAGGGCCTCCTGAATCAAGGGCCGCCTACCAAGCAGCGCCCGTGATGCGGACGGGTCAGAGCCGTCAAGAAAGCACCGCTGAACCACGTGAGTGAACTATTTCACCGCTTTCCGGGCAACCCTGTCTTGACCGCCGCCGACTGGCCTTACCAGGCGAACGCCGTATTCAACCCGGGGGCAGCCCAGTTTCCGTCGGGGGAGACCGTGTTGATGGTCAGAGTGGAAGATCGCCGCGGCATCTCCCATCTGACGGCAGCCCGAAGTCGGGACGGCGTTCGCGATTGGCAGATCGACTCTGAGCCGACGTTCGCGGCCGAGCCGCAGAAATATCCCGAAGAGCTCTGGGGCGTCGAGGATCCACGCATTGTTTGCCTCGCCGGTCTGGACCAGTTCGCCATGACCTACACGGCGTACTCGCGTGCCGGACCTCTAGTCGCCCTGGCCATGACGGAGGATTTCAAAACCTTCGAGCGCCACGGCTCCATCATGCCCCCGGACGACAAGGATGCGGCGTTTTTCCCGCGCCAGTTCAATGGCAATTGGGCTCTGATTCATCGCCCGTCTCCGCGCATCGCTGGGGCGAAAGCCAACATGTGGCTATCCTGGTCACCAGATTTGCGGCACTGGGGCCACCACGCGGTTCTGATCGAGGCGCGTGACGGGGCCTGGTGGGACGCTGGGAAGATTGGCCTCGCGTGCCAGCCCATCGAGACTCGCGAAGGCTGGCTCATCGTCTATCACGGCGCCCGCCAAACGCCGGCCGGCACTCTGTATCGCGTCGGGCTCGCATTGCTCGACCTCGATGACCCACGCCAAGTGCTGAGGCGGGGCGACGAATGGATCGCTCGCCCTGAGACTCCCTACGAAGTGACAGGAGACGTGCCAAACGTCGTCTTCCCCTGTGGGGCCGTCCTCGACGATGCATCGTCGGAGCTCCGCCTCTATTACGGCGCCGCGGACACATGCGTTGGACTGATGACCGCGCAGATGGGGGACGTCCTCGACTGGCTGCGCACCCAACCGGAACCGCGGAAGCGGCGCGCAACAGATTGAGTAACCGCGCAGCTGACTCATGGCCCCCCGGACCAATGTGGGCTGGTCGATCATCAATACTCGGCATTCACCTAAGGAGAGCAAGATCAAACAATCCGAACCTAACCGTTTAGCCGCTTCGCGACGCCCCGGGCTTTCGATTGCTTTCGTGGGCACCTGCCCGCCGCGCCAGTGCGGCATCGCCACTTTTGCCAGTGATCTCGAAGCTGCCCTGAAGGCCGCGGATGACACAGTCTCCGTCCAATGGGCGGCCATCAACGAGCCGACGTCGATCCACGCCTATGAACCTAAAGTGCGCTGGCGCATTCGCCAGGGGGACCCGGAGAGCTATCGCGAAGCCGCCCTTCAATTGAATGCCGCGGACGTGGATGTCGTGAGCCTCCAGCATGAATTTGGGCTGTACGGCATCTGGGGCGAGCGGTTCGACGATCATCTGGCCCCCTTTCTGGATGCGCTCGATAAGCCGTTGGTCACCACGCTGCACTCGGTTCTCCCCTCGCCCACACCCTCCGTGCGGTTGGCGGTACAGCGGATCGCGGCTCGCAGCAGCCAGGTCGTCGTCATGGCCGAGCGTGCAAAATCCCTGCTGATCGACGACTACTCGATTGCCCCCAACTGGGTGTCTGTGATTCCCCATGGAGTGCCTGCCGTCGAGCCTCACGGACGTACGCGGATCAAAGAGGAGCTCGGACTCACAGGCCGGACGATCATCACCACCTTCGGCCTGGTCGATCCCCGCAAAGGCATTGAGTTCATGATTGGGGCCATGACGAAGGTGGGCTACTACCACCCGGAGACGCTCTATCTCGTCGTCGGCAAGACTCATCCAGAGCTCGTTCGCCGAGACGGTGAAACCTACCGCAAGCGCCTGTGGCGGCAGGTCCAGGAATGGAGCCTGGAGTCGCATGTTGCCTTCGTCGATGAGTATCTGACCCAGCCTCAAATCGTCGATTACTTGCTCGCCAGCGACGTGTACGTTACGCCTTACGTCGATCCCAAACAGATCACCAGCGGCACTCTGGCGTACGCGCTTGGGGCCGGGAAGGCCATCGTTTCGACTCAATATCTGCATGCAACAGAGGCCTTGGCAGAGGAACGCGGCCTCCTGGTCGATTTTCGAAGTGAGGATCAGCTGGCGGACGCTACCATTCGCATTCTGGATGACCCATTTCTCAAGCGGACACTTGAACGCAATGCCTATACCTACGGGCGGGAGGCTGCGTGGCCTCGCGTCGGCGAGCGAATACTGGCCGTACTGAGATCCGCGGTTGCAGGCCCCATCCCCGGGTCGTTGCCACTCGACGTGCTGCCCTTCAAAGCTCCCCTTTCGTCCAGGCGGGTGCCGGTATTGACACCGGCGTAACGATCGGCTC
>DASXTD010000086.1:0-4081 GCA_036505655.1 Chloroflexota bacterium | reverse complement strand
ATGGCATTCGTCGCCTGCACCCGCATCTTCGGCAGGTAGCCGTCTTGCATGATGGCCAGCAGCTCGCCACTCTCGATGTCATACAGCAGGTCCAGAGACACGTTGAGCCCCCCAGTCCCCCCGCCCACGGTCCCGTCGTCGGACGCGCCCCGAGAGCGCGCGTTATGGGTCACGATCCGAATGTCGTATGCGCCTTTCGTGGCCAGGATGCCCTCGTGGGTGTTGGCTGTGAATCGCCCCTGAGCGGTGGGGGCAGAGGTGAAAGTCCGGGGCCGGTTCGCCGTCAACCCCTTGTCCAGGTCCACATAGGCCTCGTCCAGGGCCTGCAAGACGTTCTCCTGGGTCAGTACTCGCTCAGCTTCGGCGTTGTTGATGACGAGCACCATGCGAATCACCTCCCCCAGAGTAGCTCGGGCAGCGCCGCCTTCGCTGCGCCGCCCTGTAGCCCGGCCCCGCCACTAAACCACTTCGGCTAAGAAGAATCAATGCGCCTACGAGGAGGTGAAGGCTCGTCTCAAGGCCGAGGGCCTGGCGGTGACCGGGCGTCCGGGCGACGACCGCTGCATCTATTTCAGCGATCCGGATGGCCACCGGCTCCAGGTGCTTACGCCCGCGGAACAACACTGATCGGCCGGTACCGCTATCGGAGGCTGGCAAGCAGGGTAGCTCTCTGCCGTCGGTAACTAAAGCGTGCGACTGTCGGTGGTCGCCTGGCCTCGGGTTTGCCAACTGCGGCCTTCGGCCACCAGTTGGGCACAGTAGTCTTTCCAGCTCACGCCTCTGGGCAGCATGCCAAAGCTGGAGATGATCTCTGGGAAATGGTTGAGGCCCGGATCACGGACAACGTGCGGCGGGTCCTTCCCCTCCTGCACGTCCTGGATCGCCTTGCGTAACAGCGTGCGGGCCGCCGTGATGGCGATGTCGTTAGCCACCAGGTGCTCCTGGGTGCGGTCCTGGATAGGGCCGGCTGATTCGGTGGCGCACAGGTCCTGGGCGACAAAGTAGATCTGCGGAATCCCGCTGTAGCTCTGTTCCGCCATGAGCTCGCGATCCTGGAGGTAGCGGTTTGAGCCATCCGGGTGCGGCTTGTACTCGGGAGCCGGTGCCCAGGAACTGCCCCGCCGGTTGATCGGACGTTCGCGATTGAAGTTGAGGCCGAATCGCCAGTGGTGGGTGTCATCGATGGGCACGTGCCAGTTAATACTCCCGCCCGGGATCACGGTGAGGTTGGGGAGCAGGAAGGTGGCGAGACGCACGTATTCTTCCCCATCACCCGCGGTGCGAATCTTGGCGTTTCGAATCCCGTAGGGCAGGGCTTGGGCTTCGCAGCGCTCCATCCCCGGGGACGGGCCGCGGCCGGTCAGTGTCTCCGGCTCGGCGTACCGCTCTTGCGCCGCTCGGCGCTCCGCCTCCGGGAGACTGGCGAGGTCGCGCTTCATGTAGTGCAGGAATGAGGTGTGGAGGAGGTCGATGTTCCCCTCGTTCCCTTGTAGGAAGTTGCACTCACTGAACATCTTGGAGACGGATGCGTGGGCCTCCGGCACCGAGAAGAATTCATAGTCGGGCAACAGCGGCGGCTCGCCCGGGCCCAGGTACGAAAGGATGAGCCCGTTCTTTTCCGTGCATGGATACGCCCGATGCTTGATTTTTTCGCGGAAAGACCCACCCGTCGCCTGGGCCGCCGAGCCTGAGGATTCTGGCGAGCTTCCGGCACCCGAATCGGTCCAGCGGAACGCTGGCTCCCCGGGCTGCTCCAGGCAGCGGCCATTGATGTCGTAGAGCCAGCCGTGGTAGATGCCCCGGAGGCCGCCATCCTCCAGCCGCCCATAGCTCAGATCCGCCCCCCGATGGGAACAATGAATGCCCAGCAGGCCGGGTCGCCCGAGACTGTCACGAAAAAGGACAAGATCCTCGCCTAGCAGCCGAACCGGGAGCGGCGGGCCATCCGGCGGAAGCTCCTCCGAGAGCGCGGTGGGCTGCCAGTAGCGCCGCAACGTCTCGCCACATGGGGTGCCCGGGCCGGTGCGGGTGAGGAGATCGTTCTCTTCTTGGCTCAGCACCGCCTTTCTTCCTCCTAGCTCACGTCCCATTGCTCTGCGTTGTAGGTGAAGGCTCGATCCACGTTCTTCAACCGCCCGGCCACCATGATCGGCGACGTGTTGTAGAAAAGCCCCATGGTGGACAGCTGATCGGTCTCCATGTGTACGATCTGACGGAGAATGTCGAGCCGCTCATCCTTGGGAATGGTGACGAAGAAGCGGTCGATCAGAGCGTCGTGCTCTGGATTCATGAAGCGCGCGTGATTGCGCCCCACGAAATTGTTGGATGGAAGCGGCGCTTGCGAGCTCACCATCCGCTTTAGGGCGTCGACGTCTGTGGGTTGGTTGTAATCCAGGAACCCGGGGAATGTCTGCACGTATTCACGGTCCGCTGACCGCTCAGGTGGAATGACCACCGGGTTGACCGCCACCCCAAATCGCCGCCAGTAATCGGCAGTGGCCAACTGGGCGCTCATGTGCATATCGAACTCCCCACTCGTGCGGAGCTCTACGGAGAGCGGCTGCACCGAGCTGTCGCGGAACATCCCGTCCGAGCCGCGGTTGTAGCCCAGGCTCTGCATGATGTCCGTGGCCTTGCGTGGGTCGTAGTCGTACTTCACCACCGCCGACTGAATGTCGTTGAAGTACGGCTGGTCAGGACCGATCACCACGTGGGCCACGGACGAGAGCCCGCCCAGCAGGGTATCGGCCATGGCCTGGCGGTCGATCGCCTCGAGCATAGCTCGGCGAAACTGGACATCGCCAACGATCGCCGGGTTGGGATTGACGAACTGGGGAAAGATCACGATCCAGCCGCCGACAGTAATATCCACGCGGCCGTTCTGCCACTGGTTGCGGACCTCGATCGCCTGGTCAAGAGACAGCGTGCGATTGAACGTGAGGTCTACGTTGCCGGCCAGGATTTTCGCCGCCAGCACGTTGGAGTCGAGAACGAACTGCACCTCGATGTCGTCCAGCTTGGGGCGTCCGAGTACATACTGATCGTTGGCGGTCAGCAAGATGTGGGTGCCTCTTGCCCATTCTTTGAGGCGGAATGGGCCACTCCCAATGAAATCCTGGCTCCAGTACGGCAGATCAGTGGAACTGGTCTTGTTTTCCCGGTACGTCTGTTCCAGGAGGTGCTTTGGCATCGGCGAGCTGACTCGGCCAGTGAACAACGTATCAGCCTGAATGTAGGGCCGTTTCCAGCGAATCAGCAGCGTTTGTGTATTCGGAGCCTCGATCGAATCGACCGAGTCGTAGGCGATGTTGCCGAAGACCACGAGCTCCTTGTCTCGGCTGAGCTGGGCCGTAAACAGCAGATCGTCTGAAGTGAACGGCACGCCGTCATGCCAGGCCGCGCCCGGCCGAATGTGCCAGGTCGTTTCCATGCGACTGTCGTCGAGGACTTTCCAAAGACCGTTCTCGATGGTGGGGACCGCCTCAGCTAGGGCTGCATGCAGATTGCCCTGGGCGTCGACGTTAGACATGCCGGCGTTGAGGAGATCGCGCACCTGATCGGTGCCCGGCACCCCCGTTCCCCCGGCGTTCGTGATCAGCACTGATGGCTCGCCCTTGATGGCCGCGACGATACGTTTGGGCTGCTGCGTGGTCTGCTCGGACGGCGGGCTGGCCGTTGGCGCCTGCGGCGAGCCGCAAGCGATAAGAGCAAGGGCAGCGGCGAGGCAGCCGATGCTGCATCGGAGGGCGAGTGTCAATTCTTGCTTCATCAGCGGATGTCCCTTGCTCAGCGTTCGGCCCGCGCGGGAACGCTCATTGGCCGGCCCGACGTTGACGATGCGGTTGTTGTACACGGTTTCGCGGCGCACCCACCCCCAACCCGATTCATAAGCTGGAAGCGCGCTCACGGGTCGAACGGAACGATACAATCAGCCCAACTTCGCCAGCCGGTTCCTCCTGAACCGTGTGGGGACCGCGGAGCGCACGCCGTTGAAGTGCGAAGCCTAAGGAGGGTCGAGGGTGGGCGCGATTATCCGAACGTACGAGCGCAAGATCGAGCGACAAATTGATGCGGAGAAGAC
>DASXTD010000085.1:0-3708 GCA_036505655.1 Chloroflexota bacterium | reverse complement strand
GAGAAGCGGCTCGTGGGCTTGGTGCTGATCGGCAACATGAAGTCCAAGCTTGATCTGGTCAAGGTGATGCGCGCCCGGGAGCCGGTTTGGGACGAGCGGGAGCGGCTGCTGAAGCTTTAGCAGACCGCCTGAGCCACTAGGCTAAGGCACGCTGCCGGCCACTGGAGCCACCTCGGGGGTGGGAACAGCAATCCGACGCCGTTCCCGCACCCGGTCCCGAACTTGCGTCCCCACGATGAGGGCTGCGCCCACGGCGGTGCCGGCCAGGAATACAAACGCAGCCCAGTAGCCGGCGAACGAGGTCAGCACCGCGAAAGTCGATGTGCTCACCGGGCCGCCAACGCTCCCCAATGTGTGCCAGACTCCGTAAAAACGGCCCCGGGCATTGGCTGGCGCGATGTCAGAGCCGAGCGTTTGCATGTTCCCACCCGTGATGCTGTTGGTTCCGTACACACACAGATACGCCGCGATGAAGGTCCCTAGAGGCCAGCCGACGTAGGCGGTCACGGCCATGAAACCGAAAGCCGCGGCTAGGAGAGAAAACCCGGGTATCAATGTCGTCTTGCGCCCAAAGCGGTCCATGACCCACCCGGAAGCAAGGCCGATCGGTATGCCCATCGCCGTCACGATCGTGGCCAGTACGCCTATGGCTGCCGGTCCGAGATCGTATGCGTAGGTAGCGTAGAAATTCAGCTGGCCCGAAAAAATCGGCCCGCGGGTCAGTGAGGCGAGAAACTGAGCCACGAAGAAGATCAAGATCGAATATGTCAGGATTTCCCTGAATCCGCCCCCTTTCTCCCCTTCGGGCTCTGCGCGCTTGCCGACCAGGTTCGGAGCGGTCTCCTGGACCAGCTTGAAGCTCGGGATGATAGCCAGCAGACAGAGGATCGCGTGGGCAATGAAAGGCGCTCGAATGTCCCACAGGGCGGCGATAAATCCTCCGATGGCCGGCGAGGCCAGGCGGCCCGTGCTTTCCATCGCATGCATGGTGGTGATCTGTCGCCCTCTCTCCTGATCCGCCCCGGTGTCGGCAATCATGGTGAGCCGGCTCATCCTCCACATCTGCTCCGCCACGCCGCCGATTAGCCGGTAGACGAGCAGTTCCGGGAAGGATTGGGCGGTAACGACGAGCAGCGAGGAGACCGCCATGAGCACTGGGCCCATCAGGAGAACCTTACGGCGCCCGAACCGGTCCATGATGAGACCCAGCGGGAAACTGGACACAGTGCCGCCCAGTTGTTGGACGATGATGGCGAGCGAGGCTACTTCAAAAGAAACCCCGAACGACTTGGCGTACACCGGGAGAGCGGGAACGGCGATCCCCGTCCCCACGGCCAGGGTCATGGCCGGGACATAGATCGATAGGAAATTCTCGCGACTGTAAACGCGCATGGTGAGTGAAAGCTTCTCCGCAAGCGGGCGCAATTGTCCGCGCGCCGTCTGAACGAGGGGGTTTTTCCGGGCCATCCGCATGTTACTGCATCAGGCGACCGCTCTCCCCTTTGTTAGAATCGGCGAGTCCACGAGCACCATAGAGCGGGGGAATTGATTGGCCGATGATCTCGTCCTGACCGCGTACGCAAATGGCGTGGCAGTCATTACGCTCAATCGTCCCGACTCGCTCAATGCCCTGAGCAATGACCTATTGGGGGCTGGCGTGGCCGCCCTGGCAGCAGCCGACATGGACCCCGCGGTGGGCGCGATGGTAGTCACCGGGGGGCCGCGCATATTCGCGGCCGGAGCCGACCTAAAACAGCTCGCGGCACACCTCGCTGATGGCACGGCACTGGGGTTCCTCCAGGAGCGCATCGCATTCTGGGACCGCCTCGCAGCGCTCGGAAAGCCGGTCATCGCTGCCGTGGCCGGCTATGCGCTGGGTGCGGGCTGCGAGATGGCCATGGCCTGTGACATGATCGTGGCTGCGGAAACCGCCCGCTTCGGGCAGCCTGAGGTAAATCTGGGTCTGCTCCCCGGAGCCGGCGGCACCCAGCGGCTGACGCGCGCCGTGGGCAAGACCCGCGCCATGGAGCTGGTACTGAGCGGCCATATGCTGAGCGCCCTAGAGGCGGAACGAATCGGCCTCATCAACCGCGTGGTACCCGCTGAGCTAGTCGTGGATGAGGCGACCAGCCTCGCCCAAGAAATCGCCGCGAAGCCACCTCTCGCGGTGCGCAAGGCCAAGGCTGCCATCCTCGCAGCTTTCGAGATTCCGCTCGGGACCGGACTGCAGCACGAGCGAGAAGCGCTCGCCGCGTTGCTGGAGACCGAGGATGCGCGTGAAGGCATCCAGGCATTCCTCGAAAAGCGCCAGCCCACCTACCATGGCCGCTAGCGTTCTCCTGTCGGAACGGGCCGGGAACGTCGCCGTTCTCACCATCAACCGTCCCGAGGTGCTGAATTCGTTCAACGAGCAGGTTCTCGACGAGCTCAATCGCGCATTACGAGCGGCGGCTGACGACTCGACCGTGGCGGCACTCGTTATCACCGGCGCCGGGCGCGCGTTCTGCGCCGGCCAGGATCTCGGAGCGCGTAAGGCCATCTTCGATCGAGGAGACACGCCGCACCTGGGTGCGGGCCTCCGCGACCGCTACAAGCCCCTGGTTCTGCGCATAAGGAACATGGAAAAGCCTGTGATCGCTGCCCTCAATGGAGTCGCCGCCGGGGCTGGCTGCGGCCTCGCGCTCGCGTGTGATATTCGGACCGCCGCCCCTGAGGCGTCTCTGGCATTGTCCTTCGCACGGGTCGGCCTGGCCCTCGACTCCGGCAGCTCGTTCTTCCTGCCGCGGATCATCGGACTCGGGCGCGCCTTGGAGATGGCTTTGAGCGCTGACCCCGTCCCAGCCGCGGATGCAGAGCGCATTGGTCTCGTCAATCACATCTACCCGACGGACGAGCTCATGCCGCGCACCGTGGATCTCGCCGAGCGCTTGGCCAGCCGCGCTCGCGGCGCCCTCGGCCTGATCAAACGGGACCTGAACCGAGCCCTTTCGGTTGATTTAGAGACTGCCCTGGACTACGAGGCGTATCAGCAAGAGATCGCCGGCCGCTCCGCCGACTTCCGCGAAGGCGTGATGGCCTTCTTCGAGAAGCGCCCCCCCCGCTTCGGTCCGACGAAAGATTAGTGCTGTATCAAAGATGGCGTGACAGTTTGGTGACAGGCTACGCCCTCACCCCAACCCTCTCCCAGAGGGAGAGGGGGCAGAACCTCGTGCCTCACCCTTTGGGGAGAGGGGGCACGAGGCGTAAATGCCTCTCCCTCTGGGAGAGGCCGGCGCGAGTAATGCGAGCGGCGGGTGAGGGCGGGCCCTGCCCCGCCTCGACCGGCCCGGCGGACCGCTGGTGACGACACTGGGCGTCGTCGGCACAGGCACCATGGGCAGCGGCATTGCCCAGGTCGCGGCGCAGCACGGGCTCGAGGTTGTTCTCGTAGATGCCCAACCCGAGTTGGCGCAGAGGGCGCGCGAGCGCATTGCGACATCGCTCCAGCAGGCGGTTCAGCGGGGTAGGCTCAGTGGCGACGAAGCCGAAGCCGCACTCGAACGCCTTACGCCCGCGGGCGGGATGGATGCGCTGGCGATGGCGAGCTGGGTGATCGAAGCCGTTCCCGAAGAGATCAGTCTCAAGCGGGCCGTTTTCGCTCAGCTGGAACAGGTCTGCCCGCCGGGAACGATTCTAGCCAGCAACACGTCATCCTTGAGCGTGTCCGAG
>DASXTD010000084.1:0-6556 GCA_036505655.1 Chloroflexota bacterium | reverse complement strand
TCCACCGGCTGGGCGTAGTTGTCCCAGATCCAGACCGTCCCGGCGCGAATGCGGCGGGCGACCCGCATCGCGCGTGGGTAGTCCGCGCTCCAGACCCCAGCCACGAGCCCGAAATCCACCGCGTTCGCCAGCTCGACCGCCTCTGCTTCATCCCTGAAGGTGGTCACCGTCACCACCGGGCCAAAAATTTCTTCCTGGCCGAGCTTGGACGCGTTGTCCACTCGATCGAAGATGGTGGGCTCCACGTAGTAGCCGTGGTCGTAGCCATCGCCAGAAAGCTTGTGGCCGCCGGTGACCAGATGGAATCCTGCGTCGACTCCGTACTTGATGTAGTCCTGGACCACCCGCTCCTGATTGCTGGAGATCAGGGGCCCCATGTCGGTGGACGGTGTGGATGGATGTCCGACCTCGATGTGCCGGGTCAGGTCCACCACGCGGCCCAGGAACCGCTTGTGGATTCCCTCCTGGACGAGCAGCCGCGTGGTGGCGCCACACGCCTGACCGGCATTGCGGAACATCCCGAAGATGGCGGCGCGAGCGGCCGCCTCCACGTCCGCATCGTCGAAGATCAGGTACGGGGCTTTGCCCCCCAGCTCCAGGCTGACCCGCTTCACTTCCATGCCCGCCTGGGCCCCGATCATCTTGCCGGTGCGCGTCTCGCCAGTGAAGGAGATCTTGTCCACCTTCTTGTTGGCGATGATCCCGGAGCCGACGACGTTCCCCGGACCCGGGACCAGGTTGAGCACACCCTTCGGTAGACCGGTCTGCTGGATGAGCCTGACCAATTCGTAGGTGGCGGCCGGGGTAGAGCTCGCCGGCTTGATCACGATGGTGCAGCCGGCGGCAAGGGCGGGGGCCACTTTCCGCGCGGTCTGAGTCAAAGGGAAGTTCCAAGGGGTTATCATCCCCACCACGCCCACCGGCTCCTTGACCAGGTTGATCACGGAGCCGCTGGGCAGGGTGAAGCTCTCGCCATACAGCTTGCCGGCCAGCCCGGCGTAAAACTCGAAGATGTCGGCCGTCGCCGCGACGTGGGGCACCGCCTGGCGCATGGGCATTCCCACTTCCAGGCTCACCACCCGGGCCAAACGGTCAGCGTTGTCGCGGATCAGACGAGCCGTGCGAAACAACGTTTGCTCCCTGAGCTTGTAGTTGTAGATCCAGTTGCCGACATTGCTGTCGAAGGCGGCGCGGGCGGCGTCAATCGCAGCGCGAGCGTCCTCCAGAGTCCCTTGCTCGGCGATGGTGGCGACCTGGCGGATATCTGCCGGGTTCTCTCTGCTGAATTGTCCGCCGCTCGCGGCCTTGCCTTCTTCGCCGTTGATGAGCAGGGGGCAGTACAGTGGCAACCGGAGGGAGTCATCGTCTGCGGCCATGGGTCACTCCTCGCCGTCGACGCGCTCGACGCCGGCTGCGGCACCGGCTTCCTCACCTTCGAGCTCGCGGCCCGCGGTCATCACGTCATCGGCGTCGACTTCGCGCCGTCGATGATCGCCGAGGCGCGGCGCAAGTCGGCGGCGCTCGGCGTCTCCTCGGTCCGATTCGAGGAGGCCGACGCCGAGCAGCTCCCGTTCACGCCTGCCAGCTTTGACCTCGTCATCAGCCGTCATCTGCTCTGGACCCTCCCGCACCCGGAGGCGGCAATCGACGAGTGGATTCGGGTCCTTCGACCGGGAGGACGCCTTGTCGTCGTGGACGGTCACTTCGATGCTGGCGTCGTGGCCGAGCCGCCGGGGAGTGCCCGCTCGAGCGCGGAGTACGCGGCGGTCGGCGACCAGCTTCCGTTCCTCGGCGGCCGATCGAAGCAGCAGATCGAAACGTTGTTCAAGGCGCACGGTCTCGTGCACGTGGGCGGCGACCCACTGCTCGACCTTGTTGCGGCCCAGGCGCAACGGATGGTCGAGGAAGGCCGGGAGCAGCGTACGCACCGGCGCTACGTCGTCTGGGGCGACGTCGCGAGCTGAACAAAGACTGCCACGTATGAAGGTGGCGCCGCAGAGGGGGGAAGGCCACGGCGCGGTGGTTCTCGTCGCCGTGGGTGATGGGATGAAGCTTTGACTCTTTCACTCGTCGTGAGGACTGAGCCGATCCCGCTACAGTAAACTCACGAACCCGGCGTCTCATTCTTGTTGACAGGTTCCGCCAAGCGGCTTCTGGCCGCCGGTCACGTCTCCGTCACAGAGTTGGCCCAAATTGTCGGCTTGGGCGATGTTTCGCGCTTTGACAAGGTATTCAAGCGTCACACCGGTTTCACCCCCTCCAGCTACCGCTCGCTGGCTCTTACTTGGAGCAATAAGGAGCAAAGATTAGGCAAGAAGTTACTAGCCACAGTTGAACAGGTGCCCTAACGTCTGCCAGAGAAGGTTGGATTGGCCTCGGTCATCACGTTCACCGCCATGGCCCGTTGCGCGATAGGCTGCCGGCGCGCGAGGCGATGGAGCTCGGCCCGACCGTGGCCCACGACCAGTTGGGGGGACCGAGCGTGCGGCCTGGGACGCCGTGGTAGAGGAGTAAGTCGGCGTCCGAGGCTGGCACCTTATGTCACGGGGACGGGGTCCAAGGACGGGACCACCGCCTCCGGAGGGTGTTCATGTTGCCTACGCTTCGGGAAAGGAGAGAAGACAATGCCGCTAGCCGGTAAGCAACCGCCGTTGCCACCTATTGAGGATGTTCAACGTGTCGAGCCTCGGAAGGTCGAATTCGTACACGCGACGAGCACAGAGGAGGTTCCGCCAGTGGACTCTATTGCCCGCGTGGAGCCTTGGAACAAGACGCTATCCGAAAGAGTAGTCCCCTCAGAGGAGAACGAGACGAAAGGAGGATAAGACATGGCATTCTGGGTTAGTGGCGTCGACTCGCCGCAGGAGATTTATACCAGGACAGGGGATGGGCGCGACCTAGTCGTCATGTCTGGAACCGCGTACTTCAACTTCAAGGGAACAGGATCAGCTTGGCGCCGCGATGATGCTTACGTCGTCATTGGTCCGTTTTGGCATCGTCTTGACGACGTGGCACCGATGGCGGCTCTCGGATCCTGGTCCAATGACCACACAGCCGTCGATGCGGGAGCCGCGGTAGACAACTGCCGATGGGCAGTTTACAACGGACGAATACTCTTGCAGGTCGCCCTAGCAGTGAGAGACAGCGACGGCTGGGTGCATCGATTCGGGTATACGGCCACCGCGGTCGGCATTCGCTAACTACTTGCCAGGAATAAGGATCCCAAACTGTAATCTGCAGAACGTAGGCAACATGAACACCCTCCGGAGGCGGTGGTCCCGTCCTTGGACCCCGTCCCCGTGACATGGTGTCGAGCGTAGTGAGCGTAGACAACCTGAACACCCTCTGGAGGCGGTGGCCCCGTCCTTGGCCCACGTCAACGTACCAGAACTCGGGCGAGAACGAAATGGCTCCACTGGGTGCTCTGGCCCACAGGGTGCTGCTCGCGGGGCTGATCGCCGATCGGATCTTCTTTCACGCTGCGAGGCTGTCGGACTTCAAAGCAGATCTGGCCGTAGTCGTCGCCTTCCTGCTGGTTGTCATGCTGGCGCCGCTCCTGCTCGTCTCGCCGCACCTCGGATTGGCGAGGCGCCTCCTCAATGGGAGCATCCGGACTCTCTGGGTGCAACTCCACTTCCTCGGGCAGCGCTGACTGATTGTGCAACGGACTAGGGCGACGGACGTGATCACCGAGATCAAAAACAAACTTGTTCGAGAAAAGGCTAGACCGCCGGCTTAGTCGCGGCTAGTAGATTCTTGTCTAAGTTTTGTCACGTATTGCTACGACTAAGGAGCAAGGAGCGATAGGCGGAGGGGGTGATACCAGCGTAACGCTTGAATACCTTATCGAAATGCGGAAGGTCGCCAAAACCGACGTTTTGGGCCACCTCGGAGATGGACACATGACTGTCGGCCAGAAGCACCTTGGCTCGCTCAATACGTACTCTCAGGACGTAGTCGCGGAAGGTAATTCCGATCTCCTCCCGAAACCGATGAGAGAGACGATACTTACTCATTCCCACTTGACCGGCCAGCGCGGACAGGGAGACCTGTTCCCAGTAGCGTTGTTGGATCAGGCCCATAGCCCTCTGGATAGGAGTACACAGTGGGGCGCGCAAGCCTCTCAGCATTGGACCCTCCCGCGAGAAATCTCTTCTTTCCGGGCCTGGCGGGAGGATCCGGTGCACGGCCCCGACGAGATCGACGGCGTTCACGGGTTTCCGAAGGTAATCTGCGACACCCAGTTTGAAAGCCGCGGCGCAGATCCACTCCGAGCCGTACCCTGTCAGCATGACCACCGGGAGGCTCGGCCGAATAGACTTCAGTTCGGCCAATACGTCGAGCCCACTGCGGTCCGGAAGCCGATGGTCTAGGACGACTAGGTCGACCGGCTCGTGGCACACCCTCGCAAGGGCGTCCGCACCTGTCGTAGCCGGCCTGATGTCGTACGCCCTGCCCAAGAAAAAGCTCAGAACTTCCTGAAGAGTCACGTCGTCGTCTACCGCTAGGATACGCTGCGGCGCTACCTTGTTGATGCCGCCATTGCCCCTCCTATACGTCGCACACGAGAAACGACACTCCCCCGATTCAGGCCGAAAAACACGAACGCCCGCGCCGGCCACTTGCATGGTCAACGAAGGCGTCGAAGGGTCGTCACGAGAACCAGGAGCATCGCTGCCTCCCCTGAGACTCAGACACACAGTCGAGCGGAGCGCCACTCTATGCGGCCCAAACGGGCTCGTCAAGCCTTTTCTTGTCCTTACTCCATGGCGTAGTCCGCGCCCCAGATGCAGAATGCAGGCCGACGTGCGTCTTCGGTTCAGCGTAGTGACGAAGACGAAGTAGTGGCCGGCGAACGTGCCGCACTTTGGCCCATAATCCCAGCAATAAGTTACAAAGATTAGACAAGAAACTACTAGCTGCAGTTAAACCGCTGCCCTAGCTTTTGCCAAGGCGATCCGGGGGAATTGACTAAAGTCTGGCCTGTTTCTTCGCGTGCCGCAGCTATGTCCGTTACCACACAGATCCGTAATGGAGGAGACCCTGGCGGGAGAACTGGCCGACCCATGACGAGCTTCCCGGGGAGAAGAATCACATCACGTCCGTTACTTAGGAGAAACTCATATGACTGCGAAGGAGCTGAACCTAGACTATTTTAAATTTTACGACGTGGAGAATCGTGAGGCGGCGGCCGACCTTCTTCTCCGCGGACAATTCGACCGGCGCCCTCAGAAGACGCGGCTGAGGTTGTTAGACTTCTTCGCCAATCCAGTGTCGAAGAACGGCGAACCGCTCTATGACAAGAACGCTCACCTGGCCTGGTATCGGGGCGTCCAACCGTCGGAGCCTATTCGGCGAGTGCTGCTGGAGAATCAGTTCGGGAAATTCGACATCCGTACCGGGACCGGGGACGGACTGCTGGTACCGACCCAGAAGATCGAACGAGGCAGCGCGTTTCCGGGACAACTCGACCACTACAAAGTGTATCGGCTGGTGGACGTGGAACTGGCGCCCAACAAGGTTCTGAAGTTGGCGCAGAACCGGTGAGCGAGTGTCCCAGTTGGGCGGGCGCACCCCGTGCGGAGCTGCGGCGCTGGCTCACGTGTTTCAGAAACCGGAACGGTCCGGAGGGAAGTAGGAGCGGGGCCAGTGTGTCGTGGAGGGGCCTGAAAGCTGTTGAGGCGGCGCCCAGAAAGGAGAGAAGCAATGCCAACACAGAACCCTGAATCAACCAGACAAGAGGGTCGGAGGGTGAGGGACGTGCCAGGGTGCATAAAATACATCCTGCTCTTCTTTCTGATCGTCCTCTTACTGGCAGAAATCTATTCCGGCGAATTCAGGGGCTTTCCCAACTTGGGTTGGGTTGTCTGGGGCATCTTCCTGATCAAGCTCCTACTCATCGCGGTGCTCATCTGGTTGATCAAAGTACAGCGGACCCTTAACTGCGGGATAACCGCACCGGCGGCTAACGAATGCGCAACCGAAGAGATCGACACCGTTATTGGGATCCAATTCATCAGAGTCAAGGGCACGGCCAGCGGCACGGTCTTCGGACACTATACGCTCGCCATATCCGGACCCTACCCCTTCAACGTCATCTACCCCGCAGGTGCCGGAACGATTCCCGTTACCAACGGCGACCTAGGGAAGATCGATACTACGGCCCTCGATAATGGCGACTACACCATTACGCTCACAGTGTTCCCGATTGGGGCTGGCTCGCCCAAGGCCTGCACCACTAGTTTCACGCTGCTGAAGATTTCGGTCTATATCACTCACGCCGCCGGCGTTCCTGCCGTCCCTAACTGGTATGACGAAGCTGCTGAGTTCGTCTCGGGAATGCACAAGGTGTCAATTGGAGGGGGGATTCATCTGGAGGGTGCGGCGTTCGTTTATACGTGTCTGGATCGAAAGATTGAGCGCTATGAGATCCGCTATGCTCGCGTAGCCGCTCCGGGCCCCGATCCGGTCCAACCGCTCACTGATGCTGCGATTCCCGCAACTTGGGCGGCAGGCAATCTGGTTCATCCGCCACTCGTCTACGATCCCTCGAAAT
>DASXTD010000083.1:0-2106 GCA_036505655.1 Chloroflexota bacterium | reverse complement strand
GACGCTCACCCAGCGCAGCATAGCGCCGCGAAGCTCCAGCGAGGTCTCCCACTTTCTCGTACGCAGCTGCTTCCGCCCAGGGAATGCGGCCTCGGGGCAGCGGGTCCGTGATGTTGCCGTACAAGCCGGCCCGCGCGCTGCTGTCGTCGGTCACGGCTGCGGCCCGCAGCCGCACCCAATCGGCTATCTGAGGAAGACGTCCTGCAGCCCGCTGGTAGACCATGGCGGCGCTATCCCGGAATCCCAGCCGGTCCAGTGCCGTCCCGAGCAGCATAAGCCGCACCCCCGATAGGGTATCGCGTCGAAACGCAACGAGGGCATGCTCGAGTGCCTCCGAATCCGCCCCTCGTTCGAGGGAGGCGCGGGCCAGTAATACTCGCGCGCGGCCCCCATAGAGCGTGTCGATCCACGGGGCGCCGTCGAGAAGCTCCAGCACTTCGCTCCATCCTCCCCACTCACCGGCCGCGGTCGCGGCAAGAATGATGGTGGCCGGTGTGCGAGCGGCGGAGTCGTGCAGCGCCGCCGACAGCAGGCGAGTAGCTTGCCAAGGCCTTCCCCGAGCAAGCGCCTCGCGGGCCAGAGCCAGAGTGGAATCGAGCGAGGTGCGCACCTCGCCGGAGTCCGGCGCCGCGAAGGCCTGCGGGAGCTGGTGAGGAGCGCCGACGGTGGCAAGCCAGAGCCACAAATGGAGCAGATGGGTCACGCTGAATCCGTCCGGTCAAGGGGCGAGCTTCCGCGCCAAGGAATGCAAATGCCGCGCCGCCGTAGACTTAGCCCAGGAGACGCCAACCGGCTGTCAAGCCTCTGATTCTGCGCTGGAACTGGCAAAAGGGAGGGCAGGCCAGCCCCGGACTCACTACTTTTGCACTATGGAAAAACCCGAAGACCGCACCAGAATCGACAAGTGGCTTTGGGCCGCGCGGTTCTACAAGACGCGGTCGCTGGCTGCCGACGCTATCGCGGGTGGCAAGGTCCAGGTCAACGGCGAGCGGGTGAAACGAGCTAAGGCGCTGCAGGTGGGCGACGAGGTGCGCGTCCGGCAGGGCCCCTACGAACACCAGGTGGTGGTGCGTGGGCTCTCCGATCGGCGCGGCCCCGCCACTCAAGCTGCTTCGCTCTACGAGGAGAAACCGTCGAGCCGCGCTGCTCGGGAGGCGCTCGCCCTGCAGCTCAAGAGTCTGCATGCGGCGTTCGCGCCCGAGCGTGGTCGGCCGACGAAGAAGGATCGACGTGAAATAGAGAGACTGAAACGGCGTGAACGGTAAACGCTTTACATGTTCTCCACCATCGCCCGTCCGAACTCGCTGGTCTTGAGCAGTGTAGCGCCGGGCATGAGACGCTCGAAGTCGTAGGTGACCCGCTTCTGCCCGATGGTCTTTTCCAGGGATGACAGGATCAGTTCCGCGGCCTCGTGCCAGCCGAGATAGCGCAACATCATCTCGCCCGACAGGATGACCGACCCGGGGTTTACCTTGTCCTGGCCGGCGTACTTCGGCGCGGTGCCATGGGTCGCCTCGAACACAGCGTGCCCGGTGAGATAGTTGATGTTTGCGCCCGGCGCGATACCGATGCCGCCCACCTGCGCCGCCAGCGCATCGGAGATATAGTCCCCGTTCAGGTTCATGGTCGCGATGACGCCATATTCCTTGGGACGGGTGAGGATCTGCTGCAGAAAGGCGTCGGCGATCACGTCCTTGATCACCAGGCCGCCAGGCAGCCGGCACCAGGGACCGCCGTCGATCTCGCTGGCGCCGTACTCGTCACGCGCCACCGCATATCCCCAGTCGCGGAAGCCGCCCTCGGTGTACTTCATGATGTTGCCCTTGTGCACCAGGGTCAGGCTCTCGTACTGCTGGGCCAGCGCGTAATCGATGGCCGAGCGGATGAGACGCTTGGATCCCTCTTCGGAGATCGGCTTGATGCCGATGGCGCTGGTCGCGGGAAAGCGGATGGTCTGGACCCCCATCTGTTCCCGGAGGAACTCGATCACTCGCCGCGCATCGTCGGTCTTGGCCTTGTACTCGATGCCGGCATAGATGTCCTCGGTGTTCTCACGAAAGATCACCATGTTTACGTCCTGGGGAGCCTTGACCGGCGACGGCACAC
>DASXTD010000082.1:0-7241 GCA_036505655.1 Chloroflexota bacterium | reverse complement strand
GAGGTGAGGTCGTCGAGGCGACCTGGAGCCGGGAACCGAGATGAGCGGAGCGCCAGGAGTCATGCCTGAGGTTGAGGCGCTGGCCGCGGCCTTGGAGGCGCACCACTACGATCTGGCGGTCGCGGAGAGCTGCACCGGGGGAAGTCTAGCAGCGGCGATTACCGATCTCCCGGGTTCATCGAGCTTCTTCGTGGGCGGCGTGGTGGCCTATTCGAATGACCTTAAGGAACAACTTTTGGGCGTGCCGAGCGCCACTTTGCAGCGGCATGGGGCCGTCAGCGAAGAGACCGCCCGGGCTATGGCGGAAGGCATCCGCTCCCGGACGGGCTCCGCGATGGGAGTGAGCACGACCGGAATCGCTGGTCCCGGAGGCGCGACAGAAAACAAGCCGGTGGGGCTGGTGTACATCGGCGTAGCCACTCCGGATGGTGTCGAGGTGCGCCGTGACGTATGGCCGGGCGGCCGCGCGGAAGTCCGAGCAGCGTCCGTGCGGGCGGCACTATCCCTCGCGCTGGAAGCGTTGGGGAGCCCACTTGACAAGTAGAACGTCTGTGCTATTATGCGGGGAGGCCGAGCGCAGCGGGATCGGGCGCCGACCTGGAGTGGTGGACACAAGCCCAGGCCGTTAGAAGAGGGACCAGGATGGCGGAGGGAATGCGAGATGGGAATGGATCCTGAGAAGCAGCGGGCCCTGGATATGGCTCTAAGCAATATCGAGCGGAGCTTTGGCAAGGGCGCCATCATGCGCCTAGGCGAGGCTGCCGACAAGATGACGGTCGACGTAATTCCGACCGGCGCCATTTCCCTCGACCTGGCCCTGGGCGTCGGCGGTATTCCTCGAGGCCGCGTCATCGAGATCTTTGGTCCCGAATCGTCCGGCAAGACCACGCTGCTCCAGCACATCATGGCTCAGGCCCAGGCCACGGGTGGCGTGGCCGCGCTGGTTGACGCCGAGCACGCCCTGGATCCCGTTTACGCCCAAAATTGCGGCGTAAAAATCGATGAGCTGCTTATCTCACAGCCGGATACTGGCGAGCAGGCACTCGAAATCGCGGAAGCTCTGGTGCGCAGCGGGGCCCTCGATGTCGTCTGCGTGGACTCGGTGGCGGCGTTGGTGCCCAAGGCAGAGCTCGAAGGCGATATGGGCGAACCGCACATGGGTTTGCAGGCCCGCCTCATGTCGCAAGCGCTGCGGAAGCTCACTGGTGCCATTAGCCGCTCGCACACCTCGGTGATCTTCACGAATCAGTTGCGAGAAAAGATCGGGGTGGTCTTTGGCAACCCCGAGACCACGCCAGGTGGCCGCGCGCTGAAGTTCTATGCGTCGGTGCGCTTGGACATTCGGCGGGTGGACTCGATCAAGCAGGGCACTGCGATCATTGGGAACCGCACCCGCGTGCGGGTGGTTAAGAACAAGGTGGCCCCGCCTTTCCGAAGCGCTGAGTTCGACATCATGTACAACGAGGGCATCTCGCGCCACGGGTGCTTATTGGACGTCGGTACCGAGTTGGAGATCATCCACAAGACCGGCGCCTTCTATTCGTTCGGCGACGTACGCCTGGGGCAAGGCCGCGAGAACGCGAAAGAGTACCTCCGACGCAACGCTGAGCTAACCGACGAGATCGAACGCCAGGTCCGGCAGGGCGCAAGCGGTGCGATGCCCTTGCGGATCGCGATCGGAGACGGCGTAGTGGAGGAAGAGGTTCCCTTCGCCGAAGCTTAAGCTGGGCGAGGTCCCACTGGAGGGCGCCGATCGCGGGCCCGCGGTGCGGGCCATGTTCGATCGTGTGGCTGCCCGGTACGATCTGCTAAATGCGCTCAATTCGCTGGGGAACGACCGCCGCTGGCGGCGCGCAGCCGCTGAAGCCGCTGATCCGGCCGGTAAGCGTGTCCTCGATTTAGCGGCAGGGACCGGCCACCTGGCAGTCGCTTTGCTTGGCGCCGGAGCCTCGCACGTGGTGGCAGTTGACTTCTCATCCGAGATGCTCGCCGCGGCCAGAACCAAGCTGTACCCGCGGTTCGACGGCCGGGTGTCGCTCGCTCAGGGAGATGCCCTGACACTGCCCTTTGGAAACGGCGTGTTCGACCGAGTAACGAGCGGCTTCCTGCTGAGGAACTTGGCCGACCTGCGACAGGGCTTGAGCGAGATGCTTCGGGTGCTGAAGCCCAGTGGGCGGATGGTGGCGCTGGACATTACTCGGCCCGGCGTAGGCGTCGGTGGACGACTAGCCGGGGCGTACTTCCAACGCGTGGTTCCGTGGGTGGGGGGCCTGATCAGCGGCGAGGTAGCCGCGTACGCATACCTGGCTAAATCGGTGCAGCCGTTTCCGCCTCCGGATCAGTTGGCGGACCTCATGAGAGAGGTCGGCTTCTTGGACGTCCAGTACTGCCGGATGGGCCTTGGGCTCGTAGCCCTACACAGCGGGCGCGCTCCCTAAGCCACCTCGATGTAGCGGTCGAGCTCCCACTGGGTTACCTGGAGGCGGTAGTCGCCCCATTCGCGTCGTTTCGCTTCGATGAACCAGTCTGCGACATGCTCGCCCAACGCGGCCAGGATCACCGGATCCTTTTCGAGCTCAGTGAGCGCTTCGCCGAGCGAAGTGGGCAAAGGACCAATGCCTTCGCGCTCTAGAAGATGCTCGCTCATCTGGAACAGATCCTCCTCCACCGCGTTGGGGAGCGGCAGCTCGCGACGGATGCCGTCGAGACCGGCCGCGAGCATGACCGCGAAGGCCAGGTAAGGATTGCAGCTGGGATCGGGGCAGCGGAGCTCGATGCGGGTGGATTCCGGGCGGCGGCTATTAATGCGTGGCACCCGCACCAACGCCGAGCGGTTGATGCGCGCCCAGCTGATGTAAGCTGGTGCTTCATAACCTGGCACCAGGCGCTTGTATGAATTGACGAGCGGTGCCAGGATGGCGCACATACCGCGCGCATGCGCAAGCTGCCCAGCTACGAAGTGCCGCGCGATGCGGGAGATCTCGTATTCGTCCTCGGGGTCGTGGAAGAGATTGCGTCCGGTAGCGACGTCGGCAAGGCTCTGATGGATGTGGAGACCGGAACCCGGCATCCCGCCTAGAGGCTTGGGCATAAAGGTCGCGCACAGCCCGTGCCGCTGAGCAATGGCTTTGAGCACCATCTTCACGGCGATCATGTTGTCCGCTGTACGCAGTACTTCGTCGTAGTGAAAATCGATTTCATGCTGGCTGAACGCGACCTCGTGATGGCTGGCCTCGACCGGGATGCCCATCTCTTCCAGAGCCGTCACTGCCTCGTTCCGGATTCCGGCCAGCTCGTCTTCGGTGGCATCGAAATAGCTGGCGCGATCCTGAACCTGCACGTCTTTGAGCAAACGGTTCGGAGGCAGTTTCAGAAGGAAGAACTCTAGCTCCGGGCTCACCTGGTAGAGGTGGCCCATGTCGGTGAGTTGGGCGGCATTGCGTCGCAACACCAATCGTGGATCACCGGGAAACTCTTCGCCATCGGGTGTGTACACATTGCACACAATGCGGGCGGTAGTATTGGGACCGCGTTCCCACGGAATGATGGCGAACGTGCTCAGGTCCGGCTCCAGATACATGTCGCTCTCGGCCGTGCGCGCGAATCCCTCGATGGCTGAGCCATCGAACCAGAGCCCATGATCCACCGCGTTCCTCAGCTTGTGGAAGGGAATGGTGACGTTCTTCAGTCCGCCCAGAATATCGGTGAACTGGAGACTCACAAACCGAACTTGTTCTTTCTCGGCCCGAGCGAAAACCTCTTCTTCGGCCGATGCGCCGTTTTTTGGCTGGCTCACGAGAACTCCTTTCCGGGCGCGGCTGGTATCGGGGTCAGGTGACGGATCTTGAGTGCCAATTGGAAACAGAGGCGGGTTTCGGGATCATCCAAGTTGCGGCCGGTTAGCGCTTCCACCCGGCCCAGGCGGTAGAGGAGGGTGTTTCTGTGCAGGTGGAGCGTTTCCGCCGCTCGGGCGTGATTGCCGTTAGCTCGAAAGAACCCTTCCAGCGTCTCGACCAGCTCGGCATTGGACCGAATATCGTAGGTCTCCAGCGGGCCCAGGTACTCATCGCAGAACGCGGTGAGCGTATCGCGATCGTCAATGCTGGCCAGCAGTCGGTAGGCTCCGAGGTCGGCAAACGACACGACCTGGTCGCCGCCCAGGAAGCGCCGACCGATCCGGGCGGCCTGCTCGGCTTGCAAGTAAGAGCGGACGATCTCCCTTGGCCCGGCAGCAGACGCTCCCAGCCCTATCGTGACAGTGCTGCCGCCGGCCAAGTTCGCCAGGCGCGCACGCACGCCGTCCAAACCTTCTGGTCCGAACGTCTCATCGCCATGGCTGGGCACGAGTAGGGCCAGCATCTCCCCTCTATCTTTTAAGAGAGCCTTAGGCCACTCTCCCAACAAGTCGCGTCGGGCTCCATCCAGGAACGACGCCCACAGGTTAGCCCGCTCGGCTTCCCGAGGTGGCCCCACACTATTGTGCGGAATGTCTAGGGTGATGCAAGCCGTATCGTAGCTGCCATGCAAGTTATGGCCGAGGTAGCGGGCTCGCTCGGCTATCTCTTCCTCATTCAGCGCACCACCACCGAACAGGCTCTCTAAGAAGCTGCCCTGAATTCTGGTTTGGGTTTCGATAATGGCCCGTTGCTTTGCGATCGGAATGGCCAGAGCTGAGGCACCCTTGGTGGCCAATAGCTCATCGAAGTCTTCCATCTCGTCGGTTCTGCCCAGCAGCGTTAGGAAGCCGGCCACCGCGCCACCGAGGGTGACGGGCGCCGAATACACTTCGTAGTCCGATGTATCCACCAGCCGCTTGATCAAGCGGCTGCCAAACGCCCAGGGGGCTTCTCCGGAAAAGCCGAGCACCTGGCGCGCAGAATAGATCGACGCTGCCACCTCCGGGGAGGGCAGGGCGCGGGCGAATGCGTCGGTCGGCCCAGCGACGGCATTGAGCGATCCGTACTCATCCTCTACGTAGACCAGGCGACCGGCGGCCTGGGCGAGCGCCTCCGCTAGTGCTTGGACGGGCACGTCCTCGAGCGCCAACTGGATTAGATCCTGATAGATCTCGGCAGCTCGCCGCTGTACCTGACTTTCCCGGTCGAGGATCAGCCCGGCCACTGCACGTTCCACTGCCGCCAATGAGGAGCCTTCCGGCAGCACGAGCACCGGGATCGCATTGGTAGCCTGGGCAGCTGCGCTCACTTCCGGCACATCGTCCGTGAGGACCAGTGCCGAGATGTCAGCGGCAACCAACGCCTCCACGAGCCGCGGAAGCCGTTGCATCTCTGGCCGGGCCGTCAATCCGTGCAAGGATACGATGACGAGGGTGCCGTGCTCGATGTTTTCCAGGCTGTATGGACGAGTGGCCAGAGTGCGAACCCAGCTAATGGTCCGACGCAGATGCTCATGCCCGTAGGCTACTCGTGTGCCCGGCGGTAGTGCGACTCGGAGGGCATCCGAGACCGTTGCCCCGGCTAACCCAAGCGACGCATGGACGATTTGCACATGGAATAGTACATATCACTATGCAAACGTACAAGGGGAAAGGAGCGGAGCGGGATCGGGAGGCGACCTGGAGTAGGCGGGGAGCTAGGGGCCGTCAATGGCCGGTGCAAGGCAGTCATGAAACTGTCCTTGGAGGAATAGGCCGCCGCCTGATAGACTACCGCAGTCGAAAGTTCCTTTAAACCAGCCCGGTGAGACTGGTAAGGAGCGTGAGTGCAGGAATCTTCTACGGGTCAAGCTTCTTGCCGCCCCGGTGTGCGGCGAGAAGCTTTTTTGTGCCCTGGACGGACGGTTCCATGATCGCCGAAGAGCGGCTAGTCGTGCCCGCGGACCAGATGCGGCGGATGCTCGTGCGTATGGCGCACGAGATCGTGGAAGCCAACGGTGGCACCGAAAGCCTGGCGCTGGTCGGGATCTGCACGCGCGGCGTGCCCCTGGCTCAGCGGTTGCAGAGCGCCATCGAAGACTTTGAAGGAATCTCGGTGCCCCTGGGCCAGCTCGACATTACGCTGTACCGCGATGACCTCTTCTCCGGCCGCTCGCTTGAAGTGCGGCGCACGGAGCTGCCCATGGACATCAACGGCACGCACCTGATTCTGGTCGATGACGTGCTCTATACGGGGCGGACCGTGCGCGCTGCCCTGGACGCCCTCATGGATTACGGGCGTCCGCGCTCGATCGGGCTGGCCGTATTAGTCGACCGGGGGCATCGCGAGCTGCCCATTCGGCCCGACCACGTAGGCAAGAATGTCCCCAGTGCGGCCGATGAACAAGTCCTGGTGCGCGTGGCCGAAATCGATGGACGCGATGAAGTCGTGATCGCATCGAGCGCCGGCTTCCGGGAGGAGGGCAAGGACTGATGGCTCAAGCTGAAGCGACCCGACCTCAGGTCGACGACGGTCGAATGACGATGACTAACTCCTGGACAGGCCGCCGCCACGTGCTCGATCTGGACGATTTTGATCGCAGCGAAATCGAAGAGGTGCTCAACACCGCCGACCAGATGAAGGAGATCTTGAGCCGCCCTATCCCGCAGGTACCGACTTTGCGTGGCCGTCACCTGGTCAATCTCTTTTATGAGGCGAGCACCCGCACCCGGGTATCGTTCGAGTTGGCGGGGAAGAGCCTGGGGGCGGACGTTGTCAACGTTACCGCCTCGGGAAGCAGCGTGGAAAAGGGCGAAACGCTGCTGGACACGATCCAGACATTGAAGGCGCTGGGCGCCGACGCGGCGATTCTGCGCCATAAAGCCGCCGGCGCGCCCTACGAAGTTGCCCGCTCGGTCGATCTCCCGGTAATCAACGCCGGAGACGGATGCCATGCGCACCCAACGCAAGCACTACTGGACGCTTACACGATTCGTGAGCATTTCGGCCACGTGGAAGGCCTGCGGGTCACGATCATTGGTGATATTGCCCATAGCCGAGTGGCACGATCTGATGCCTGGGGCCTCACCAAACTGGGGGCCCAAGTCACGTTTTGCGGACCGCCGTCGCTCCTACCGTTCACCAGTCTGCAGGACCCGGAAAGCGCGCCCTGGCCCGTTCAGGCTGAGATCAGCCTGGATCGGGCCATCGCGGATGCGGATGTGATCATGCCGCTGCGGATCCAGTTGGAGCGGCATGAAGGTGGGGCGTTCTCGTCCCTGCGGGAATACGCACGCGAGTACGGGATCACCCGCGAACGACTCCAGGGTGCGCCGTCCCACGCCATTGTGATGCACCCGGGCCCTA
>DASXTD010000081.1:0-2943 GCA_036505655.1 Chloroflexota bacterium | reverse complement strand
TTGGCATTCTGGCCGTGCACATCAAGGAAGAAAAGGCTCGATCCGCTTACCTGGAGAGGGCTAAGCGGATAGAGCTCGCGAAGGCCGGCGCACGGGCAAAAACTCCTGAGATCGTGGCCGCGATCCTGGCCGGCAAGATGCGCATCGAGGACGTACAAGATCGGGCGGATCTGACCCACATCGAGGACGATTTGATGCTGGCCGGGCAGGGTGAGTTCGAGGATCCGGCGCACGAGGTCCTGGGCAAGACCGACGTGGGCATCGTCGTCATCCGGGAGATCTGGCAGCGCGAGCTGCGGGCGCTGGCCGAGGGGCAGCCGCTGACTCAGTGGTCAGGGTGGGAAGACATCATCGTGACCGATGTGGGGAGTCGTGAGTTGACCTCGGTCCTGGAGGAGAAGTAAATCCTCTCCGGGCCTGGAACGATGAACCGACTACTGGTCGTCTTGCTGGCTCTTGCCATGGCGGTGGGGTGTGCTCCCTCGCAGCCTTCCGGAATCGCACCGGGCGGCTCAAGTCAGGCGCCCGCCACGCTGAAGCGGATCGTCATGGGAATCCTGGACGAGCCGAATCTGCTCCAGGGCGGCCTATCTCAGCGGGGCGGCTCTGAGTTCCAGGAGCTAGCCCACGCGGGGCTGGTGCAGCCTGGCGGCGAGGGCGATCCTATTGTCCAGCTCGCTGAGGCTGTGCCAACGACTGACAACGGCCTGTGGCAAGTGTTCCCCGATGGCAGCATGCGCACTACCTGGACGCTTCGCGAAGGAGCCTTGTGGCAGGATGGCGTCCCACTCACCACAGACGACCTGCTGTTCTCGGCTCAGGTAGTGCGAGACGACGACGTACCGATTCGGAAGAGTCCCGGCTACGCAGCGATTGTCAGCATCAACGCCGTAGACGCGCGGACTATCAGCGTGGACTGGAAGGCGCCTTTTATCCAGGCGGATGCGCTGTTCAGCCGGAACCTGGTGCAAGCAATGCCCAAGCACCTGGCGGAGGACGCCTACAACGCCAGCAAGACGACGTTCCTGGACCTGCCGCTGTGGAAGAACGAATTCGTCGGCGCTGGGCCGTTCAAGATCAAACAATGGGAGCCGGGCAGTCTGGCGGTGCTTTCCGCCTTCGACAGTTACGTGATGGGGCGGCCCAAGCTGGACGAGATCGAGGACAGGTTCTTCTCGGACGCCAACGTGATGGTCACGAGCCTGTTGGCGGGGGCCATCGAGATCACGGGCGGGCGCGGCTTGACGCTGGCGGACGTTTCGACCCTGACCACCCAGTGGCGGGTCGGCGAGGTCCGGTACCCGCAGGTGGGCTGGATTCAAATGCATCCCCAGTTCACCAACCCGGACCCGCCGGTCATCGGGGATGTGCGCTTCCGCAAGGCGCTGATGTACGCGATGGATCGACAAGCGATGGCGGACACGCTCCAGTTCGGGCTGGTCGGTGTGGCGCAGCCGTGGCTAAGTCCCGAGGATCCGCGCTTCGAGGCTGTGAAGCCCTCCCTGGTGTCCTACGAGTACGATCCCGCGCGAGCCATGCAAATGATCGAGGGACTTGGGTACACGCGCGTCGCGGAGGGATTGTTCCAGGACAAGGCTGGGCGACCACTGAGCGTGGAGGCGCGCTCGATCCCGTCTGACCTGTACCAGAGCGCCATGCTCGCGGTGGCGAACTACTGGCAGAAGTCGGGCGTCGGGGTCACCACGGTGCCGATTCCGGCGCAGCGAACGACGGACATCGCCTATCGAGCTACGCGACCGGGCTTTGAAGTGCTGCAGCAGCCGACCGATCCGCAGAACCTGTCGCTGTTCCGGATCGCCAATGTGCCCCGGCCGGAGAACAACTATCGAGGTCCCACCGGCCCGAACTACATGGACAAGGACTACGACGATCTGGTGGGCAAATATTTCGCCACCATCCCGGCGGCCGAGCGCACCCAGGTGCTGGCGCAGATCCTCCACCAGGTGTCGGATCAGCTGATCCTCATGCCGCTCTTCTACACCACCGAACCGTCGGCGGTGAGCACTCGCATCCGTGGCGTCCCGGTCAAAAAACCGCTGAACGTGACCACGTGGAATGCGGCGCAATGGGACATCGCGTAGCCGAGCAGTCGTGAGCAGAGCCACAGTAGCGCAGCGGGTCGTACACTAGGTCGAGTTCTGGGGTGGGAGTTAGCGTGGCCGAAGTCAGCCTGGTCCTGGCCTGTTCGCACTCGGGCTTCCTATATTCCGATCCGGCCCAATGGCACGAAACCCGGGCGCGTCGATCGCAACGGGCGAACGTGCCGGTGGATTCAGTTGAGGAGAACCTGGCCAAGTTCGAGCGCTGCATGCAGGCGTTTGCCACGCTGAAGAGCAAGCTGGAGGCTGCGCGGCCGGACGTACTACTGGTGTTCGGCGATGACCAAGATGAGCTGTTCCATTTCGACAATCTGCCGGCCTTCGGTCTGTACCTGGGGGATGAGTTCTCGGCGCCTCCTCGGCGGGGTGACGGCGCGCCGCAGGGAGCCACCGGGGCCGGGGGAATCCACATCGATGCGCGAGTGAAGGGGTGCCCGCCTCTGGCCAGGGAATTGCTGGAAGGACTCATGAATGGCGGATTCGACCTGGCGTTCAGCACCGAGATGCCGGAGGGCGCGCGCGGCATGGGGCATGCGTTCTTGCGGCCGGGCTACTACCTTACCCCGGGCTATCCAATACCGATGATTCCCTGCTTCATCAACTGCTATTACGCCCCACAACCCAGGGCGGAGCGCTGTTTCGAACTGGGGCGCGCCGTCCGCCAGATCATCGACGATTCTGAGCTTGACATGCGCGTCGCCGTGATCGGCTCGGGCGGCCTCTGGCACACCCCCGGTGCTCCCGAGTCCTATCTGGACGAGCAATTCGATCGGACGATCTTGCAGGCCCTGGAGACAGGCAAGGGCAGGGCAGCAGCGGTCTT
>DASXTD010000080.1:0-3694 GCA_036505655.1 Chloroflexota bacterium | reverse complement strand
CGATGCCGAGCTAGCTGACTCAGCCGTGGACCTCCCTGGCGAGCGTGTCAGCGAGACATCTAGCATCTTCGGCCCCCACCAGGGTCAGTCCGTCTGCCAGACCTCGGAGCCGCCGAAGCCGTTGGCTTTGTTCCACTCGATCGTGTCGAAGACGCGGCCGGTGACGCCGGCGCGACCCTCCTGCTCGGCCAGGTAGAGCGCGAGGGGGACCACATGCTCCGGCTTGGCGCCCGGGATCCGAGCCGTGCCGGTGACGGCCGTACGAGCTGAGGTCTTCTCCACGTAGCCGGTGGTCTGGGCGCCGGTCGGATTGATGACGTTGACAGCGACGTTGTTTTCCTGCACTTCGTCGGCCAGGTAGCAGAACAAGGCGGTCACCGCGGCCTTGGCGGACTGGTAGGGCATCTCGCGGCTGTGTGGCCGGCGAGCGACCCATGAGACGCCATCACCGAACGGCATCGTATTTCCGCCCCGGCTGGAGATCGCAATGATGCTGCCCCGCTCCTGGGCAATCATGGGACGGATAAACGCCCGCGTGACTTTGAGGGTCCCGAACACGCTGACCTCGAAATGGCGTTCCCAGTCCGCATCGGTCGTGTCCAGGATGCGCATGTCACCGGTCGGCGGGAACTGGATGCTGGGAAGCAGGTTGGCGTTATTGATCAGCACGTCAGCCGTGCGGAACTTCTTGATCGTCGCTTCGTAAGCGTCCTGGATCTGCTCGTTGTCGGTGATGTCGCAGGTGAGCATCAGCGCGTCATCCCGCCCAGCAAGCTCGCGGTAGAAGGCCTCGTCCTGGTCGTTGGACATGCCGCTCGGCTTCCACGATAGATCGAGGGCGGCGACCTTCGCGCCCTTCTCCAGGAAGGCTTTGACGTAGGCGCGTCCCATTCCGCGGGCGCCGCCGGTCACGACGACGACCTTGTTCTCAATCCGCATTGGCTCCCTCCCACTGATGCAGACGACCCGGAGAATCCGTAGTATAGCCACGCGCTCGGCGCTGGACGGAGAGATCATGGCGACGTTCGTGCTGGTACATGGGTCAAATCAGGGTGGCTGGATCTGGAAGCCTGTCGCGCTGAAGCTGCAAGCGGCCGGTCACCTGGTCTACCGCCCGACCTTGGAGGGTGCCGGTGAGCGAGCGCCGGGCCTCCGCGCCGAGACCTCGTTGAACACGTGGGGCCATGAGCTGGCGCGGCTCATGTTCTACGAGGACCTGACCGACGTGATCCTAGTCGCCACCAGCTCCGGCGGGCTACCCGTAGCCCGAGCAGCTGAGGAGGTGCCAGAGCGCATCCACCGCCTGGTCTTCATCGATGCGCTGGTGCCGATCTCAGGCGAGAGCGTCGCGTTGATCCTGAATCGGCCACCCTGGGATCCGACCCAGGTCGCCCAGGGTTTCTCGCCGGATGAAGCGAGAGAGCGAGCTTTCAGTGGCCTCGAACCCAAGCTGCGGGTCTGGGCGGCCGAGCGCTATACTCGCCAGCCGCGCCGCCCCCAGGAGGAGCCCGTGGACCTGAAGCGGTTCTGGAGTCTGAAATGGCAGGTCGACGTGCTGCGCTGCACCCAAAGCCCCCGCCCACCGGTCGAGCATCAGCGCCGCACCGCGGAGCTCCTTGGCGGCACCTACCAGGAGATCGACGCCGGCCACTATCCTATGCTCACCCACGTCGATGAGATCGCCGCCTACCTGCTCGCCATGGCCTAGTCTGTCCTTCCGTCGATCCCGCCCCTTCCTCCGTCTTTCCCGCCCCTTCCTCCGTCTTTCCCGCGCAAGCGGGAATCTACCAGCGAAACCGACGGGTAGACTCCCGCTTTCGCGGGAGTGACGGCAGATTGGGGCTCACGAAAGTGGTAATCTGGCTCCCAGTTGGACCGACGAGGTTTTAGCCGATGCTGACCGCAGAAGAGAACGAGAAGCTGACCCGCATCGGGCCCAGAACCCCCTGTGGAAACTTCTTGCGCCGCTACTGGCAGCCGATCCTAGGCGCCAGCGAGCTGACTGAGGACCATCCCAAGCTCCGGATCCGCGTCATGGGCGAAGACCTCGTGCTCTTCAAGAGCGCGGACGGCTCTTACGGCCTGGTCAGGGAACAGTGCTCGCACCGGGGCTGCTCGCTCTTTTACGGCTTCCTAGAAGACGCGAACATTCGCTGTCCCTACCACGGCTGGATGTACGACCAGGCCGGCAAAATCGTGGAGACTCCATTCGAGCCCGAACAGTCACTGCTCAAGCACACGCTTCGCCATCCCGCCTACCCGGTCCAGAAATACGGCGGCTTCCTGTGGACTTACATGGGCCCCGAGCCGGCGCCGTTGCTCCCTCACTGGGACATCCTGGAGTGGGACCACGGCGTGCGCCGCATCGAGATTCGACGCGAGCTCGCCTGCAACTGGCTCCAGGCCCAGGAGAACACGGCCGACATCACCCACACCTACTTCCTCCACGCGTACAACATGGCCGTTCGCGGCCGAGCCAGGGAGGCCGGCGGGTTCGGCCGTCCCTTCCACGCATACGGCTTCCAGTGGTTTCCGTGGGGCATGGTCAAGAATTGGTCCTACGGCGGAGAGAAAAGCGGCTCCTGGTGGGGCAACCTGCTCGTCTTCCCCAACATGCTGCGCCTGGAAAACTCGATGCACTGGCGTCTACCCATCGACGACACCCACACCAAGATCATCCGCGTGGAGTTCGTCCCCAACCCGGATGGCTCCCGCTCCGAAATCAGTGATCCGCGGACCGAGGAGCCAGAGGTGGTGTACGAGCCCACCTGGATCAACGAGGCCGGGGAGTATCATCAGGACACGTTCTCCAGCCAGGACGGCATGGCATGGGAGACTCAGGGGCCGATCTTTGATCGCACCAGGGAACATCTAGGCCAGGGCGATACGGGCGTCGCAATGCTGCGCCAGGTCCTCAGCGACCAGATCGACGCGGTAGCGCGCGGTGATGACCCCATCTGTCTCATTCGCGACCCCGACCAGAACCACGGGGTGGACCTGGCGAGTTGGCTCCGCGAGGCTCCACCCGATCGCGGTGGAGTAGGAGGAATCGGCCAGGTGGCGCCGGCAGATGTGCGGCGGCGGACCTTCGAGGAGACGTTCGACGAGAGCTACCGGGAGTTCGAGATCGCGCCAGGGGCTGCGCGCGCCGGTGTTTTCGAGCACCTGGCCAACCTGAAACGCTGAAGCTGCCGCATCTGCTAAGCGGCGTATCGTCCGCTCCGTGAGCAAGCTCCTTTCAATGCGCGAGGCCGTGGCGACCTTTGTCCAGGACGGCGCGAGTGTGCTGCTCGGGACCGGGCTGGAAGGGATGATCCCGTTCGCGGTCGGCCACGAGATCATCCGCCAGGGCAAGCGGGACCTGACGCTCCTGGGACCTATCTCCGACATGCTGTTTGACCAGATGATCGGCGCGAGCTGCGTCGCTTGCGTCAGGGCTGCGTGGGTTGGAAACGTCAGCGCCGGCCTCGCCCACAATTTCCGCCGCGCGGTCGAGGAGCAGGTTCCTCGGCCCATCGAGGTCCACGATTACTCGAACTTCACGTTCGCACTGGCCCTCCACGCGGCTGCGCTAGGAGTGCCTTACGTGCCCACGCGGTCCCTGCTGGGGAGCGATCTGCTTGCCCACAACCCGGGGCTCAGCGAAATCAGCTCGCCCTATGACGTCACGAAGCTGGTCGCAGTGCAGGCTCTG
>DASXTD010000079.1:0-8592 GCA_036505655.1 Chloroflexota bacterium | reverse complement strand
CGATGACGAAGAATTCAGGCATCGTCTCGACCAGCGAGCCGATGGTGCCGGAAGTAAATCCATCCCAGTTGAAGCGGGCGCCGGTACGGTCGGTGGCCAGGATGAGTGCCTCCGAAGCCGCCTCGATGAGCAGGAGACCAGCCACGAGCTGCACTCCAGCAATGAGGAGCTCGTTGGACTCCTCCGCGATCCAGCCAGTCGATTCGTTGAACCGGAGGAGCAACCAGATGCCGAACCCAACCAGCAGAATGAAATGCCAGGGCTCCAACCCGCGCCGCTTGGCGGCCGCCGCCCGCAGCGCTGTGCCGACCCACGCTCGCTGGTGATGCATCCCCTCGGGAGTTAGCTCCGTCCCCGATCGATGCTTATCAGCAGCTTCATCATGCGCGGCCTTGAGCTCCGGCGAGTGCTCGAATGCCGTGAGATAGTCGGCGCGGGCAATGCGCCACAAGACCAGATCGGTGGTGGCGGTTACCGTGGCATCGTGCAGGTCACCATGCAGAAGAGCAGCCTCGCCCAGCACGTCATCGACTCCGATCTCTTCTTTGGTCCCATCCGACTCGACCTGAGCCGTCCCCGCTTCGATGATGTAGAGGGCATCTCCGGCATCGCCTTTCTCAAAGACCTGCGCACCGGCGGGGATGGTCACCCGGTAGATGTGGGGCAGCAGGTGATCCATTTCCTCAGCAGGCAGCGCCCGCAGGAGGTCCGAATGGCTGAGCCGCCTGAGCACACCCTTCGTGTCTCCGCCGTCGCCAAGCACTGCTACCGGAGTTAGATCGGTGGGTGCCTGAGCCGCCATCTGAGCCTCCCGTTTCTATGGGCCCGGGCTTACCCGGACCCGAACAAGCGTCGATTATAGGCAAGTCCGCCCGGCGGCGTGCCGCTTGCTTGGCCCAACTGGTCATTCCCTGTGCGATGAGCGAAGATCATCGGCGTTCGAACGTGCTTTGAGCGCTATCTCGCCCAAAGCAAGCCGAAAATGGGGGAGGCGCCATGCGATCCTTGCTCGTGGCCATCAGCCTGGGGCTCACGGTAGGTGTCATGGGTTGCGCGACGGGCCCCTCGCCGGTTGGCTCGCAGGGCCCGCAGGGTCAGTCCGGGGCGGCCCAGCGGACACTCGTCGTAGCCGTGCGCGGGGAGCCGCCGAGCGTCGCCGCCAAGCCGGTCGCGTCCTACTCGGGCCTACTCAACCTTCCCCAGGCACTTTTCAACGCCAGTCTGGATTTCACGGATGAGCGGCAGATCGGTCATCCGGCACTGGCAGAGGCGCTGCCAGAGCTGAGCACGGATTCCTGGAAGGTGTTCCCGGACGGCCGCATGGAAACGACCTACCGCTTGAAAAGCGGTCTGACCTGGCATGACGGTGCGGCCCTGGTGGCGGACGACTTCGTCTTCTCGTACCAGCTCTATAGCAATCCGGATTTCGGGCAGTCCGGCGGCCCTCCGATCGCCCAGATCGAAGGGGTGAGCGCACCCGACTCACGGACGGTCGTCATTCGCTGGAAGCAGCTGTATGGCGATGCCGCGGTCCTGTCCCGAAGTACGAGCAACGAGGGACTTCCAGCGCTGCCCCGCCATATCCTGGAGGAGCCGCTGCGCAATCTGGATGTGCCAGCGTTCACGGCTCTGCCGTTCTGGAGCACTGAATACGTCGGACTGGGGCCGTATCGAGTCGTTCGGTGGGAGTCAGGAGCCTACATCGAAGGGCAGGCCTTTGATGGTTATGTGTTTGGACGACCCAAGATCGATCGCATCCGGGCCGCGTTTATCCCCGACGCTCAGACGGCCCTGGCCAACGTCTTGGCCGGAGAAGTTCAGTACGTCAGCGATTACGTGCTGTCGGTTCCGGAGGGCCAAGTTCTCGAACAGCATTGGGCGCAGGACAACGGCGGTACGGTGCTCTATACCCCTGCCACGCTGCGCTACACGGGGATCCAGCTGCGGCCGGACTACGTGGAGGTACCGGCCTTGCTGGACGTTCGTGTCCGCCAGGCGCTCGCCTCTGCGATCGACGCCCCAACCGCCTTGGAGGTGTTGACCGCCAGCAAAGGGGTTCTGACCAACACGATTACGCCCCCGGGCATCGACAACTACTCCGTGGTCGATGCTGCGATCAAGAAATATTCTTACGATCCGCGCCGTACCCAGACCTTGATGGAGGAGGCGGGGTTCACCAAGGGCCCGGACGGATACTTCGCGAGCCGAGACGGTCGGCCGCTGCAGTTCAGCGTGTCGTCTACGGAGGGCATTCGGAACGAGCAGGTGGCGTTCACCTTCGCCGATGGCCTGCGTCGGTCGGGATTCGATGTGAGTCAAGCGGTGGTTTCTCTAGTTGCGCTGCGGCTGCCGGAGACATCTGCCGTGGTGCCCGGGCTCCAGGTGCGAGGCGGAAGCAACGACTACAGCAACTATACGAGCGTGCAGATTCCACGGCCCGAGAACCAATGGCGGGGATCAAACTACGGTGGATGGAACAGCCCAGACTACGATCGGGCATTTGGCAACTGGCTGACGACGCTCGATCCATCTGAGCGAGTGAAGCGGATCGCGGATATGGAGCGTGTCATGACCGAGCAAGTGCCGATCATTCCGCATTTCTTCGACGTCCAGGTCAACCCGCATCCAGCTTCGCTTCAGGGGCCGGTCGCGCGCTACACGCCCGCCGGCGGGGGGCCATTCCTGTACGTTTCCCAGTGGGAGTGGCGTTAGTACACGCAGGCCCTTCTCAGTTGGGTGCGAGTTTCGCAGCGGCGGCTTCGAGGCGGCTGATCACCACATCGCGGCCTAACACAGTCATCGTCTCGAAGAGCGGTGGAGTGGCGGTCTTACCGGTCACAGCGACTCGGACAGCCATGAACAGCTGAGTTGTCTTCAGTCCTAGCTCCAGGCACAGCTCCCGGTAGCCGGCTTCAAGCGCCTCGTGCACAAACGGACTGACCTGGCGGGCAAGGTTCGCGGCGGCTGCTAGCGCGCGGGCGGTGGCCTGGTTGTCCATGCCCGGCCGCACCAACAAGGCAAGATCGTAGTCGAGCGGGTCCTGGAAGAAGAAGTCGGTGAGCTCGGGAACTTCAGCGAGCGTCTTCAGCCTATCTTGCAAAAGGCGAGCGATCGGCTCCAGGCGCTCCGCCGCGATGTCTCGGTTCTTCCCCGGCAAGAACGGTCGCATGCGCTCGGCCAGACCGGCAGGAGACTGGGCCCGGATGTGGAGCCCGTTGAACCATTCCAGTTTGTCGTGGTCGAAGATGGCGCCGGACTTGCTCACCCGCTCCAGGGCGAATCGCCGCACCAGCTCGGGAAGGGAGAAGACCTCTTCATCGGTGCCAGGAGACCAGCCACACAGAGCCAGGTAGTTGACCATGGCCTCAGGCAGATATCCACCTTCCTGGAAGGCGGCGATGCCGGTCGGGCCGTGGCGTTTGCTAAGCTTCTTGCCGTCGGAGCCCAGAATCGCCGGCAGGTGGGCAAACGCCGGGGGCTCCCAACCTAATGCTTCATAGAGGAGCACGTGGCGGGGGGTGCTGGAGATCCATTCGTCACCGCGGAGAACGTGGGAGATCTCCATCAGATGGTCATCGACCAGATGGGCGAGATGGTAGGTCGGATAACCATCCGACTTCAGGATGACGAAGTCATCCAGGCGGGCGTTCTCCCAGGTGATGGACCCGTGAATGACGTCATCGAACGTGGTTGATCCTTCGCTCGGCACGGCGAACCGAATCACGGAGCCCGTGCCTGAGCTCTCAAATTCAGCCCGCTCTCGATCGCTCAGATTACGGCAGCGGCGGTCGTAGCCGGGCGGCTCGCCGCGCGCCTGCTGATCCTTCCGCAGCTGATCCAGCCGTTCGGAGCTGCAATAGCAGCGATACGCGTTGCCGTCCTGAACGAGTTGATCGACATGGGTGTGGTACAGCGCAAGCCGCTCCGATTGGACGTAAGGGCCGTAGGGGCCGCCAACCTCAGGGCCCTCGTCCCAGTCCAACCCCAACCAGCCGATGGCGTCAATCAATGACTCCACCGCGCCCGGGACCAACCGCTCCCGATCCGTGTCCTCAATGCGAATCACGAACGCCCCACCCCGCTGGCGGGCGAACAGCCAGTTGAACAGAAAGGTGCGGGCAGTCCCAATGTGAGCCATCCCAGTTGGACTGGGAGCGATGCGGACGCGAACGCTCACGATTTACGGCCGCCACTTGCTATTGCCATCATAGTTGGGTGCCGAGCCGCTCCGCTACCATCGTCCGCTCGGTTCATTCTCCCCCTGGGGAGGAGTAATCAGATGGGGGACAAGGTTCGGCTCTTGGCGCCCCAGATTCGCCACGACCTGAGCAAGATCCGAGGCCAGATCGCAAAAAAGGTTGAGGCGCTCGCCCGTGGCGGGTGAGGTTAACGAGAGCTCAGCGGAGTGGACGAATTGGCGGCGTAGTCCTTCTGGCCCCCGGCCGGAGCCATACACGCTGTCGCCAGCCACCGGGTGGCGAATATAGGCGAAATGCACTCGCAGCTGATGGGTGCGGCCGCTGGCCAGGTCGGCTTTCACCAGTGTGTAACCGCGGAAGCGCTCCAGGACCCGGAATTCGGTCCTGGAGGCCCGTCCGTCGGTGCGGGCGGCCATCTTTTGGCGATGCTGGCGGTCCCGTCCTATCGGCACCTCGATCACGGCGCGGTCGTCCGGGACCTCACCTGTCACCAGAAGCAGGTAGTGTTTCTCCACCTGGCCCAGTTTCATCTGGCCCTGGACGTCCGCGACGGCCTCAGGCGTCTTCCCCACCACCATCAGGCCGGAGGTGTCCTTGTCCAGTCGATGGATGATCCCCGGCCGCTGCTGGCCGCTAGGGTCATGCAAGGCCGGGAAGCGGGCCAACAAAGCGTGTACCAGGGTGCCGTCTTGATGCCCCGGCGCTGGGTGCACCACCAGCCCCGGCGGCTTGTTGATGACCACCAGGGCGGGGTCCTCATAAACGATGTCCAGGAGGATGGACGGATCCGGCTCGAGGAGAGCGGCGGGGGCCACCGGGCGGATCTCCAGGCGGTCGTGCGGCGAGAGACGGGCTGAAGGCCGAGTAGCGAGGCCGTTCAAGGTTACGATGCCGGTTTCAATCAGCCGCTGCCACTGAGCACGCGAGCGCTCGCTCAAGAAGCGCGAGAGGTAGGCGTCGAGCCGCTGTCCTTCTCCCCATGGCGCTACCCGGTGAATGTCCGGGCGACCGACCGCGGGCATCTTGACTGATCTGAGGGGTCGAGGCCTGGCTTTCATGTCGATTGGGGGGATCGCTCGGGTGTGCGCAGGAGATGGTAGGCCAGCAGGGCGACTCCGACGCAGATGGCCGAATCAGCCACGTTGAACACCGGCCACATGGGAAGCTCGATGAAGTCCACTACATAGCCCAGGCGCAAGCGATCAACGAGATTGCCTAGCGCTCCACCCAGCTGAAGGCCAAGCGCCAGGTTCACGAGTGGGCTCCGCATGGCCGAGTAGCGATAGCTGCCTACGATGACGGCGATCACCACGCCGCTGACGATGATGAAGAAGACATTCTGGTTTTGCAGCACGCCAAACGCCGCCCCGCGATTCATCACATAGGTCAGCTTGAGCGCCTCGCCCAAGACCGGCGTGGACTGCGTGGGCAGCTGAGCCAAATAGGTCGTAGCCAGCCGCTTGGCGACCTGGTCAAGCACCAGAATCAGAACCGCGATCAGCGCGGAGCTCGCGATGGAGCGGAAGCCAGAATGAGCATGCGGAGCCACCGCAGCCCGCGCGGGTCCGTACATCCGCAAACGATGCATGGTTAGTGCTCCGTCAGCGATGGTTTGACCCTTCGGTCAAAGGCTACGCCCTCACCGCAACCCTCTCCCAGCGGGGAGAGGGGGCAGGACCCGTAACCGCCTCTCCCTCTGGGAGAGGCCGGCGCGAGTAATGCGAGCGTCGGGTGAGGGCTGGCAGTAACCCTTCGAAGGTTCATGGACACAGCACTAGGCTTTCTCAATAGACAGGGATACTTCCTCGTCGTCCAGCAAACCCATCCAGGTCTGTTGATAGCTGGCGCTCGCGGCCACCTGTACGGCGCCAACTTGTTCCTGAATCCACGCTAGATGGCTGGCGAGCACCTGTTCCGCCTGGCCCGACGCGGGGGCGACGTAGCCGAGCCGGATGCGATCGGACACCTGCAGCCCCGCCTCCTTCCGCATCGTCTGCACGCGATGAGCGATCTGACGGGCTAACCCCTCGGCTCGCAATTCGGGCGTGATCCGCGTGTCCAGCGATACGGCCAGCGCGGCTCGCCAGCTGGTGCGTTCGCCCACTTCCCCGGCCTCGCCGCCGGTGACGCGGGACTGCCCGGTGTGCTGCACGAACGTCTGCTGCTCGAGTGGCTCTAGCGCAATGGTCACCTCTTCGCGGTCGAGGACCAGGCCGTCGACCCGCACCGAACCATCTGGATCCAGGTCGTAGTGGCCTTCGCGCAGCGCGCGGTCGATTTCCGGAAACCTCTTTCCCAGCTTGGGACCCAACACCCGAGGATTGGGACGCACGATGCGCCGCGCCAGCTGCTCGACGTGCTCGACCATCCTGACTTCGCGGATATTGAGCTCATCGGTGATTTCGGTCAGCGACTCCTCGGAAAGGAGCGTGCTTCTGAACTCGCCCGTCACGGACAGAGCAGGGAGGGGCTGTCGGATAGGGATCTTTGCTTCACTGCGAGCCGCGCGTCCCAGCGCCACGATGGCTCGGCCCAGCTCGATTTCCTGGTCTAGATTGGGATCGAAGCGACTGTGCTCGACTCGCGGAAATGGAGTCAGATGGACGCTTTCTTCGGCGTTCGGGTCGCAGGAACGCACCAGGTTCTGATACATCTGCTCGGCCAGGAACGGCATGAACGGCGCCATGAGGCGGACGAGGGTGGTCAGGCACTCGTGGAGCGTCGCGAAGGCCGCATTGCGATCGTCAAGTGCAGCATCCAGGGCGAACCGCCGCCGTCCACGGCGCAGATACCAATTGGAGAGGTCCTCGACGAAGCTATCCATCGCCTCGACTGCATCGGCGGAATCGTAGGCCTCTAGGCGGGCGTTCACGAGGTTCACCAAGTCGTCCAGCCGTCCCAGAATCCAGTTGTCCATTTTTGTACGGCGGACTCCGTGGGCATCGGGGGGCGCGCCCTCACCCCATCCCTCTCCCAGAGGGAGAGGGGGCTGCCAACCCGCAGTATCGGCGTAGGTGATGAAGAAGCTGTAGACATTCCATAGTGTGAGGATGTGCCGACGGACTTCTTCGGCTGGGCCATAACCAAATAACAGATTGCGCTGGAGATTCTGGCCGGCATAGAGCCAGCGCATGACATCAGCACCCATGCGGTTGGCTGCCTCGTCGAACCAGATGGCATTACCCAGGCTCTTGTGCATTGGCCGGCCCTGCTCATCCATCAGCTTCTCGTAGGAGAGGACGGCGCGGTATGGCGACCGATCCTTCAGCGCCACGCTCATGAAGAGCATGCTGTAGAACCACAGCCGTACCTGCTCGCGCATCTCGGAGACCCAGGCGGCGGGGTACCACTTCGCCCATTCGTCCGGGTCGTGCAGATAGCCGCCGTCACCCGGCGTCGAGAATGGCACGATGCCAGCGTCAAGCCAGCAATCGCCCACCTCCGTGATGCGCTCCAGTGAACCCTCGCATTGGGGACAACGGATGCGGACCCCATCGATCCAAGGCCGATGCAGCTCGCTGAGCTCATCCATTCCGGACACGGCCAGCGAGCGCAGCTCTTCGACGCTTCCGACGACGAGCATGGTGCCGCACTGCCCACAGGGATAAAAGGGGAGAGGGAGGCCCCAATAGCGTTTGCGCGAGATGCACCAGTCGCCCATATTGTTGAGCCAGTCTTCCATGCGCTTGCCCACCGAAGGCGGCGTCCATTCGACCGTGCGGGCCGCGGCCAGCATGCGGGGACGGATCTCGTCGCACGAGATGAACCACTCGGAAACGGCTCGGAACAGGATCTGCTCGCCGCAGCGCCAGCATGTCGGGTACCGATGCTCGATCTGGTCCGTGCGGTACAGCATGCCCTTCTCTCGGAGGGAGGCAAACACCGTATCTGCGACTTGCTGGGCATGGAGGCCGGTCAAGAGGCCGAAACCCGGGTAGTAGCATCCGTCCTCATCGATGGGGACCAGGACGGGCAACCCTAACTCCTCGCCCAGGACGAAGTCTTCAGCACCGCAGCCCGGCGCGATGTGGACGATGCCGGTTCCTTCTTCTTCACCAACCGCGTCCCAGGGCACGACTCGGTGCTCCATGTCCTTCTGGGCGTCCAGCTCGTCGAATGGCCCCCGGTAGCGCCAGCCTACGAGCTCGCTGCCTTTCACGCTTCCGAGCACTTGGTGGGGCTCTTTCAGCACATCCAGGGTCTTGGCCGACAGATAAAGGATGTCGCCGTTTAGCTCGACGCGCGCGTATTCGAGGTCCGGATGGACGGCGAGGGCGGCGTTCGCCGCCAGCGTCCACGGCGTGGTGGTCCAAACCAAGAAATGTTCGCGCTCGTGGCCTTCGATGGGCATCTTGACATAAATCGAGGGGTGAACGACCTCGCGATAGGAGTC
>DASXTD010000078.1:0-2053 GCA_036505655.1 Chloroflexota bacterium | reverse complement strand
CCCTTTTCGGTCACGCGCATGGCTCCGCCCCAGGAAAGGGCTCCGCCCATGTCTTCCGCGTACACATCCGGTTTCCAGACGACGAAGGCTCCCGGCTCGAACTGCAGCTCTCGCAAGCTCTCCGGCAGATGCTCCAGCCGCGTCATTGGAGACACCCGGGGGCCGTCTTCACCGTAGCCGCCGCCCTTTAGCATCGAACGGGTCACCAGGCCATTCTTGCCACCTTGTCTGGCGGCATACGTACTGGTGAGCTCGATGAGCTCGCCCACCGTGTGGCCCGGCTTGATCACGGCGCTGGTCGCTTCAAACACGTCGCGCAGCAGATCCTCCGCGGCCCGGAATCGCTCCGGCATGGGGCCCAGGACGAAATGCTGCTCCTCCTGCGTTCCCTGTGCGCCCCAGATGGAGTTGATTTCAACGAGGATGTAGTCGTCCGCTTCCAGGCGCTTGCCGACCGGTGGGTTGGTCACCCGGTGGCTCGACGGCTTGCCGATTGGACCGATCTCCATGGCCATGCCGGGGTGCTCGCAGCCGAGCTCGAGCATGCGCGCGATCGTCGCCGCGTAAAGATGATCTCCATCGATACCGGGCCGGGCGAGCTCGGCGATCTCTTCGATCCCAGCCTCCGCGATGGCCACTGCCCGCTGCGCATTCGCCCACTCCTCATCGCTCTTGATCCAACGAGTCAGCCCCACGACATCGGTCGCATCCGAAAAACGAGCGTTCGGGAGCCGCCGAAGAACCTCGGCATAGGCCGCGTGGTTGATGCTGCCATCGGCCGATCGCGAGTAGGTAATGAGACCGGCCTTGAACCCAGCCACGCCGATGTGCGCGCGCTCCATCCCCGCCTCGAGTAGAGCCTCGGCCATGGACTGTCCCCATTCGCCGGCCGCGTACCGAGGCTCGGGCACCCACACATTGCGCTGCGGGTCGTCCGCGACGACGATCGGCGGACGTCCATCCGCGGGCAGCACGACGGCGGCGTGGGCAAGCTGCGTGAAGTAGCGAGCGTCGGTACCGTCGCCGAGCGGCACGAAAAGGCAGTCGAAGCCCGCCTGCTCTGCGCGCTGGCGGAGGGCCTGCCACCGCCGATCTCGCTCCGCCAGGGAGTACCCGTTCCAAATCCAGGGTGCCCCGGGCCCTGGCGCTTCAGACCGCTCCGGAAAGCTATCCAACGGAAACAAGCTCAGGCTGCCGATTGACCAGCCCAATCGGGCCCTGGTCGGTTACCAGCACCGAAGTGCCCCAGCTCAGCTGGAGGCGGCCGTCTTCTCCTTGCACGCCGATCTGGCAAACCCAGACCGTGTTCGGCTCCACGCACATGCCGCCCAGGTGGTCAAACGAGTCGCCCGTGCGCAGGCGTGGCCCATCGTCGCCGTAGCCGGCGCTTTGCAAGATCAGGGACGGACGCAGCCCGTGGCGCTCGCGGACAGCGTTGATCCGTTCGCCGAGCTCAGCCACGTCCGTCCCCGGCGTCAGATAGCCGAGCAGAGCTCCGAACCATTCCCGCTGCAAATCAGCCGCCTTTCGATACGTCTCTGGGATCGGTCCCAGCACAATCGTCTGCGTCTCCTGGGCGACTTGACCGCCCCAGGCCGCGTTCACCTCAGCCTCGATGACCCAGTCTGAACCCAGCGTTCGCCCCATCTGGGGATTTCGATGTCGATAGCGAAGCCTGCCAATTGGCTCGGCCTGCAAGGTCAGGGGAAAGTACTCGCTGCCAAGCTCCATGAGCCGTCGCATGCCCTGAGCGTACAGTGCGGCCTCCGCGACCCCTGGGCTGGCGGTCTTCGCCAATGCCTGGAGGCCTGCGGTGGCAATATCAGCCGCCCGTCGCAAGCACGCGATCTCCTCGTCGCCTTTGATGTAGCGGGCTGCCCCGACGATATCTGTCGCGCTCTCGAAGGTCGCTTGGGGAAGCTGGGCTATCGCGCCCGCGTATGCAGTGTGGGTGGTGACGCCATCGACTGCGCTCACGTGCGCGAGCTTGCCTCGACCCAGTCCCACGACGCCGATGCGAGCCCGCTCCATTCCAAGGTCGAGCAGTGCCTTG
>DASXTD010000077.1:0-6333 GCA_036505655.1 Chloroflexota bacterium | reverse complement strand
GGCCCAGGTCGGCTGCGCACCCGCGGCCGTGCCTATTCAAACGTCGCCATCGGGCCCGGGAACTGCCGCGGTAGACGAAGGCGCCAATAAGACGCTGGTGCTCGCCCAGCTCAACGCCCTGGTCCTCGGCGCGTGGGGTGGGGCGAGCACGGTCGGAGGCGGCTTCGCGCTCATCGGGGTGCACTCGACCGGGCTCTCGACACTCGACGGCCAGGGAAACCGGGTGGCCCGGATCGCCGCCGAGCTCCCATCCCTGTCCAACGGTTCAATCATGGTCCTGCCGGACGGGCGCATGAGTATGACCTGGCACTTGCGTCCGGACGTTACCTGGCAGGATGGCACGCCGTTCACGGCCGATGACGTCGTCTTTTCGCACCAGGCGCTGATCGACATCCCCCCGGGGGGTACCGACCTCAACTATCTCGTTCAGCAGGTTGAGGCGCCCGACCCTCACACCGTGACCATGACATGGAAGACCCCTTACTACGACGCCCTGGCCCTCGATCAGCGCAACTTCTATCTGATTCCCAAACACCTCCTTTCGAAGGCCTACACGGACAATAAAGAGAACCGAGACGCATTCCTCAGCGATCCATACTTCAGCACCGCGTTCGTGAACCTGGGTCCCTTCCGACTCCAGGATTGGGCTTTGGGGCAACAAGCGACATTCGAACGCTATCCCGGATATTTTCTGGGCCTTCCCAAGGTCGGCAAAATCGTCATCCAGGTCATTCCGGACCAGAACGCCTTAGCGGCTGCATTGAGGGCGGGGACGGTGGACATCGTGCCGCAGATGGCGCTCAGCGCGCCCTTAAGCCTCGTGCTGCGCGATGAGTGGCAAGCGTCTGGCGAAGGCATTATTGCGGACCACCAGGCAAACTGGTGGGGACTGTGGTTCCAGTGGGACTCCCAATGGGCACGCCCCCCTGAAGTACCGCGCGACCGGCGCTTGCGCGCCGGCCTGTACGAAGCTATCGACCGCAAGACGCTCCAGGAGTTCGTCTACCCAGGGGTTGCTAACACCAACTCAGACTCGTTGGTTCCCGCCTATGACCCTCGAGCGGCCGTGGCCGGTCAGCCGTTCGCCCGCTATGCCTATGACCCGGACAAGGCCGTGCGTGACCTCATCGAAGCAGGCTGGTCGCGAACAGCTGAGGGTCGACTGCTGGACCGAGCCGGAAACCCTGTCCAGCTCGAGATCAAGGCGGCCCAGGTTTTTGGCCCACCGATGGCGGTGGTCGCTGACCAGTGGCGCAAGATCGGAATCGACGCCCAGGAGATGATCGCACCCCCGTTCTCGGGCCCGAACGCAGCCAACTCGCAATTCACGGGCGTGCAGCTACAGGGACGGGGCGCAGCCGAGGGCGTCTTTCCGGTCTTCGACAGCCGTTTGATCGCGAGCGCCGCGAACAGTTACACCGGCGTCAATACGAACAATTACGCCAACCCAGGGTTAGACCGCCTGATTGACCAGCTCTATGGCACCCTGGATGCCACGGAGCGGGGCCCCATTTTGAAACAGATGGGAGAGCTGATGGCAGATGACCTGGGTGCGCTCCCCACCTACTGGCTCATCAACTTCCTGGAGCTGCGCAAGTCGGTGCGTGGGCCATTGGCCGACGATTTCAGAAATGGAGATCCGCTCGGCTACAACACCTCGCGGAACGCCCACCTCTGGGAACACGCCTAAGTGCTATCGCAAGCAGAAAACGAGCTGATCGCCCAGACCGGCCCCGGCACGCCCTGCGGCGAGCTCATGCGCCGCTACTGGCAGCCCGCTGCGTTATCGGAGGAGTTGCCCGTCGGCGGAGCGCCGCTGCCCATCCGCCTCCTGGGAGAGGACCTGGTCTTGTTTCGTTCTCCCGTTCCCTCGCCCCTGGAGGGGAGAGCGGAGCATGAGGGGTCGAGCATTGGCTGTCTCGCGATCCACTGCTCCCACCGTGGGGCAGATCTGAGCTACGGGCGCCCAGAAGATGGCGGGCTCCGCTGCATCTATCATGGTTGGCTGTACGACCGGAACGGCCGCTGCCTCGAACAGCCGGGCGAACCCGCCGGCAGCGCCTTCCACGAGAAGATTCGCCATACAGCCTACCCGTGCGTCGAGCGGGCCGGGGCCATCTTTGCTTATCTAGGGCCTGGCCAGCCGCCTGAGTTTCCCAACTACGAGTTCCTGCTTCCCTGGCCAGAGGAAAGCAGGGATGTGACCAAACGCTACCACGAATGCAACTACCTCCAGGCCATTGAGGGCAACAGCGACACGTCCCATCTATCTTTCTTGCACTACCTGAACCTGCCCCACGGCGGAGACGCCACGGCAAACCAGGGAACCAGCGGGGCTCTCCAGCATCGTGGACCCCGGCCCGGCCTCGAGGTCATGGAAGTCGAGCGCACGCCCTACGGAGTCCGGGGCGCCCGCCACGGAGGCTGGGGGGCCCTCAGCGACATCTACAACATCACCGAATTCATCCTGCCCAACCTGGGGGCTTTCTCCAACGACACCGACGCGGTCATCAGCGCGGATGCGGCCCAGCCGGCTCTACCCGGTCATCCAGGGTACTCAGTCCATTGGCACGTGCCGATCGACGACACCCATCACTGGAAGTACACGTTCAGCTTCAGCAGTCGTGGGCCGCTAGGTGCGCGCTATCGAGGTCGAACGGAGATGGTCGACTACCGGCCGGTCCGCAACCTGAGCAATCGGTTTCTCCAGGACCGCGAGGAGATGGTGGACGGCACATACGCTGGGCTGGGCCGCGACTTCCAGCTGCACGACAAGTTCGCTACTGAGAGCCAGGGGCCTCTCCAGGACAGGACCGCCGAGCACCTCGGCGCACTCGACACGCCACTGATGATCTGCCGCGAAATTCTCTTGAAGGCCATTCGAGATCTCCAGGAAGGACTCGAGCCTGCCAATGTGGTCCGGGACCCCCAGTCGAACCACCTGCCGATCGTTCCGGTGCGCGCGATCGTGCCGCTCGGCACGGAATGGGATTGGAAAGCGCACCGTTTTGGCGACCTGCCTTCAGAGCTAGCTGGTGTCGGGACAGGAGCCGCCAACCTCTAGCGAGGGTCAGGAGAGGCCTCCATGGCATCCCGACTGGATCGAGGACGCGCCCCTCTCTCCAGAAGACAAGACCAAGATCCTCAGCGGCAATGCAAAGCGGCTCCTCAGGATGGACTGAAAAACCACTCACAGTCCGGCAAATAGATCCTTCCACTTGCCTTCCACGCTCTCACGTAGGCCCCTGCTGTTGACGTTCACTTTCGGAAAGTCGTCTTTCCATTCGTAGGGTCGGCAAGCGTTGATAATCAGATTATCGGCTCGATAGGCCTTGCGGCCCCCGTCAGCTTCTGTATGGGCCAGCCTGGGATCGGAATGGCTTCCGGGCGGCATCCGCGGGTCCAGTTGGTCAGTGGACGTACCCTGAATCACACGGACCCCCGTCTGGGGAATGGTACGGCTGGCAATCGCCCACAGCACTTCTTGGGTATTGAACATGTCAATGTCGTCGTCCACCAGGACCCAGACGTGGTGGCCGCTGCGCTGGACCCCGCCCGGCTCCAGGACCCGGATCACGTCCTCGATGTGCTCGTCGTACATCTGGCGCAGGCTCACCACCCGGAAGGCGGGGGTGGAAAGCGTGAGCACGCCCTGAATCCCGGGGATTCCCGCCTGATCCAGTTTCCGCTTGGTCGTGAGGTCCACTTCGTTCATCGGCTTCAGCCGCGCGATCGGGCGCAGCGGCGGCCAGCCGAGCATGATGGGGTCGTTCCGATGGTAGATGGAGCTGACCTCAATGACCGTTTCCGGTCGGCGGCCATGGGCGTAGTAGCCGGTCCATTCGCCGAATGGTCCCTCGTCAATGAGCGCCTGGTCCGGCGAAAGGATGTAGCCCTCGAGCGCGATCTCCGCGGTCGCGGGGATCGGCAGGCCGGTGAGCGGGCCCCGCACCACCGGGTACGGACTCTGATGAAAGTGGCCGGCCACTTCTAGCTCGGACACGTTGGGCGGGCAGTAGAGGATTGTGCTGCTGGCCAGGAGGGTCAGAATCGGCTCCTGGCCGCAGGAGATCACAACCGGCGCCTTCTCCCCGCGGTCCCAGTACTTGCGGCGGATGACGTCCCCATTGTTGTAGGCATTCATGAAGATAAGCGCCGTCTTTTCGTCGTGGACGGCCACCCGGTAGGTGCCCACATTGATTCGCCCGCTCTCCGGGTCCTGTTGGATGACGCAGTCGCCAGTCCCGATGTAGCGGTTGCCGTCCTGCTCATGCCAGTTGGGGACCGGGAACTTCAAGAGGTTGACGTCCGCGCCTGTTATGACGTTCTCCATCACCGGGCCGGTGGGCACGAACTCAGGCGGAACGGTCTTGTAATCGCGGCTTCGGCGGCTCCACTCCTCCGCCCGCTCAGCCAGCGTGGCCTCGGGATTGAGCCCCAGGGAAGTGATTGTCCTGGTTCCCCGCCAGTCGGTATTGGTCAGGACCCGATATCCGTGCGGGTAGCCGGGGATGTCGTCAAAGAGGAGGCCCGGGCCGCTGCGCTCCACCATGAGCTCGGTGAGGACGCCAATCTCCAGGTCCCAATGGGCGCCTGAAACGTCGGTGATCTCGCCTCGCGCCCGCATCGCATCGATGTACTCGCGCAGATCGTTCCAAAGCATTCCTGGCCCTCCGCCCTCACGCTCGATCAATCAGCGGACTATACTGCGGCCAAGGCGCGGGGCCAAACGGAGGGCTGGCGTTGGACCTACTCGTTGCCTGATAGGCTAGGCTGATGAGAGTACTAATCCTCGCGGCTCTGGCATAGGTGGCGAGCGCCTGTGCCCCATTCATGAGTGGGAGCTACGGGTGAAGAGAGCGATTCTGTTGCCACTTATCCTGGTGTGCCTCGGGGCCGCGTGCGCTTCTCCCGCCGCCCGGAACAGTTCGCCGTCGACTTCCGGCGGACCCGCTGAGCCGGCCCGGACCCTGGCCGTCGCGAGCGCGACGGAGCCCAAGAGTCTGGCCGCCCGGACCATCGGACAGACCGCCACGGGGGGCCTGATTTTTGCTAGACGTCTCTTCAACGCCGATCTCGCGCTGCTCGACGACCAGTCAAACTCCTATCCGTATTTGGCCGAGGCCCTGCCTCAGCTCAATACTGACAGCTGGAAACTTTTCCCCAACGGCGAAATGGAGACAACCTATCATCTCAAGCCCAATCTGACCTGGCATGACGGGACGCCCCTTACCGCGGATGACTTCGTTTTCTCCTGGCAGGTCTACGCTACACCGGACCTAGGTCAGGCCAGTTCGCTACCGATCAAGCTCATCGCGAATGTTGAGGCACCGGATAGCCGGACCGTCTTGATTCATTGGGCGCAGCCCTTTGCGGCAGCTGGCGCCCTTCAGAGCCTGGGGAATAACGGTCCCCTTGGCCTGCCGCCTTTGCCCCGCTCCATTCTGGGATCTAGCTTCGAGTCAGGCGCCGCGACGCTGATCGCCAACCCATACTGGACCGCTGGCTATGTGGGGCTTGGCCCCTATCACCTCGATCGCTGGGAACCCGGTGCCTTCCTCGAAGCTTCTGCGTTCGACCGCCACGTCCTGGGAGTGCCCCGGATCAATCGGATCAAGCTCGTGTTTATGCTCGACTCCAACGTTGCCCTGGCCAGCATGCTGGCTCGAGAAGTCCAGATGGCCAGCGACAACGGCCTACCTCTGGCACAGACCAGCAGCCTTCTCCGCCAATGGCCCGCGGGCAGTGCCGTGATGGTTCCGTCCTACCTCTCTTGGCTCGCTGCGCATTTCCAGAATCGTCCTGATTTCGTGAGTCCGCCTGCGCTGCGAGATGTCCGCGTTCGGCGCGCTCTGGCCCACGCGGTAGACCGCGATGGTATCAACGACTCCCTCTTTGAGAGCCAGCTTGGTATCGCGGATACCATGTTCCCGCTGACATCGGACCTCGGACGAGCCGCGGCTGCCGCGGCCACCAAGTACCCATTTGACCTCGTGCGCAGCGCGCAGCTCATGGCGGACGCCGGGTTTACTCGGCCGGCCGCTGAGCCTTACCTCGGTCCCGACGGAGAACGGCTCACCGTGGAGGTTCGGACGGGCAGCGCGTCTGACGTTGCTACCCAGACCGCGCTGGCGAGCGGGTGGCGGCAGGCCGGATTTGAGTTCCAGGAGGTCGTCGTCCCGCCTGCTCAATCCCAGGATACGCGGGTGAAAGCGTCCTTTCCCGGGTTGCAAGTCGGGCTCGTTGGAGTGGGCGAAGCGGCCATCGACGGAATGGGCAGCGCCAATATTCCGGGGCCGAGCAACCAGTGGCGAGGACGAGCTTGGGATGGCC
>DASXTD010000076.1:0-2474 GCA_036505655.1 Chloroflexota bacterium | reverse complement strand
CAGTATCAATGGGATCCCGCGCAGACGCGCCCCTCGGAGCTTCCACGTGAGGTCAAGCTTCGGCAGGGAATGTACGAGGCGATCGATCGGGCAACGCTGCGCGAATTTCAGTTCCCGGGGGTGCCAGATACCAACGGAGATTCTTTCATCCCGGCCGCGGACTCGCGCGGACCTATCGTGGGTCAGCCGTTCGCGCGCTATCAGTTCGACCCGAACCAGGCAGTCGCCCACCTGCAAGAGGGCGGCTGGACCCGAACCGCAGACGGGCATTTCCTGGACCGCTCAGGGAGCCCTGTCAACATCGAGCTGCGCGCTGGCAGCCCATCGGACCAGCCCGTGGTGGCCGTCCTGGGCGATATGTGGCGAAAGATTGGAATTGATACGACCGAGAACATCGTGCCCAATACGTTCGGAAGCAACTACGGGCCAGACGTCGTCCAATGGCCGGGGCTGCAGCTGACGGGGCGCGGTGCGGCGGAGATCGCGCTTTCCCAGTTCCAGACCAGGCAGATCCCCCGACTGGACAACCGCTGGACTGGCCAGAACACGGGCAGCTATTCGAACCCCGCGATGGATCGGCTCTTCGACCAGGTGTATGCCACCCTGGATGCCAACGAACGGGCCGGTCTGCTGAAGCAGGTAGGGGAGCTCCTGGCCGCGGACCTACCGGGGCTTCCTATCTACTGGCGGATCAGCTTCATGGAGGTTCGCAACACAGTGAGAGGGCCGCTGGTGAGTGACCACGCACACATGGGGCCGGACATCAATGGCTACAACCTTTCCCGCAACGCGCATCTATGGGAGCGTGCCTGACCAGCCAGGCTGCGCGGTGCCGTTGTCAAGGCTGGTGGCCGAGATCCATCTGAACCAGGCGTCGGTGGCGGGTCTGTCGCTCCTCGATACTTGCGGGGGTTCACCCCCGATGCTATACATCCAGCCAGATTGACTGTGAGACCGAAGAGAGCGAAGGGAGGATTGAATCATGGCGAAAGTCGTTCTCGCGATGGGTACGCCGCACGCACCATTCTTGAATCAGCGAGAGGGCCCTGTGGCCGAGCGGTGGGCTCAGAGCTCTCAGCGCGAGCTATCACCGGAGCTGCGGGGCGGCGGCATGCTGATGAACCTGGATATTCCCAAGCTGACGGAGGAGCGCAAGGGTTGGATCGAGAAAGAGCTTCAGCCGGAAGTCTGGCAGCGACGGGCTGATGTCAGCCAGGACGCCCTCAATACGCTAGGCAAAGTGCTCACTGAAAGTGCCCCGGACGTGGTGGTGATCATCGGCGACGATACGCATGAGATCTTTGAGCCGGACGAGCATATCCCGGCGGTGGACGTATTTGCTGGCGCAGAGCTGCCCTGGGTGGGTTGGCCCGGCCGAGTGCGGACCCCGGAGCCGGCTCGGATGCTGCCCGGCAAGCCCGAGCTGGGCGAGCATCTGACCAAGAGCTTCATTGATGAGGACTACGATGTCTCACTGACTCGTAAGGTAGGGGAAGGCAAGTCGGTCGGCCACGCGTTCGACTTCATCTACAGCCGAATCATGAACGACAACGTGCAGGCACACGTGCCGATCTGGCTGAATACGTACTACGCTCCGAACATTCCGTCGATGCCGCGGTGCTATGCGATGGGGCAGGCGCTACGGCGCGGGATCGAGAGCTGGGACTCCAACGCGCGGGTGGCGATCATCGGCACGGGCGGCCTCAGCCACATGCTGATCGACGAGGAGTTGGATCGCGAAGTGCTGGCGATCTTGCAGGAGAAGGACGAGGCTCATCTGCCCCAGATCAAGAACGGTGAAGAGCGCACAGTCTACGGGACCTCGGAGATTCGGAACTGGCTGTTCGCGGCGGGCGCGATGCACGACTCGCCAGCGCAGATGAACCTGATTTCCTATGAGCCCTGCTACCGGACGGTCGCGGGGACCGGTGTGGGTTGCGGCTTCGCTTACTGGAAAGAGTAGCCTTCAGCATTCGGAGGATGGGAGCGCCCCGCCGACCGGCGGGGCGCTCTTTCTTTTGACCAAGTAAGGAGTTAGCGCAACGTCCACTCGTGGATGTTCCAGGTGGGGCTGCTCTCGGCCGGTCGCACCATGGGTCCGCTCAAGTCCGACGTGAACACCAATGGGGTGACGGGAAAGAACAGGGAGATCGACGGGAGCTCGCGGCTGTATAGCCGGACCACGTCTGAGGCCACTCGCACCCGGTCCGCTGGGTCAAGGGCCGTAGTAAAGGCCGCGATCAGGCGGTCCAGCTCGGGATTCGCGTATCCATCCCAGGCGCGGCCCCGCCACTGGTTCTCCGGTCGGGAAACGTTGCTGGTCCCCATGCTGTTGAAGGCGTTTTCACCGCCCGCTGTGGCCGACATGAGGATCCCTGGGTATGAGGACTTAACCTGATTGTCCTGGGTTTGCGCATTTGGCACGACATACTCGGTGAAATCGAATCCCCCCTTGCGCCAGCCGCTCGCGAGTG
>DASXTD010000075.1:0-4503 GCA_036505655.1 Chloroflexota bacterium | reverse complement strand
ATCAGCGGGCGGCCGTGCAGCAGCGCGGCTACCGCGGCTGAAATTGCAATCCAGAGCGGCCCATAGACCGACGGCGCATCCTGCCAGTATTGTGGGATCAGGTAATGGAGCGTGCTCTGAGTGAATTCAGCCGGTGTGTGGATGAATGGGTTGGCGCCGTACACCACCGGCATCTCGCCATACAGGGTGTACGAGTAGATGTCGGTAGTCATGATGGCCGGGAGCGCGAACAGTGTGATCTGAAACAGGACCAGGGGGATCAGGACCCATCGAAGCGGCAAGGGCTGGCGGGCCATTCGCCAGGTGGCGATGGCATAGCCCACGAACGCGAGCAGAATCGCGTGGAAGAAAAAGGTAACCACAGCCTCCCAGGTCCACAGCGCGCCCGGGAACAGGACATCCACGACACCTTTGACCGTCCACAGGACTGCGCCGCCGGCGGGCACGAAGCGCAACACCATCTGACCGAAAGTGGTGGGTCCAGACGTGGGGCCGGCCAGATACAGGCCCGGCCAGAACGCCAAGAGGGCTACCTCGATCACCAAGGCGCCGCAAAGTACAGGGAACCAGTGGGGGCCCGCCCTCACCCGGCCTTGGCCCACCGGGCCGGCGGCCGGCCTCTCCCAGAGGGAGAGGCGGAAACGGCTTCCCACCTCTTCCTCAGAAGTAAGGGGTGGGTGGGGAGGACTTCCCTCTCCCTCTGGGAGAGGGTTAAGGTGAGGGCGTAACCTCATGAATCTTGACATTTCAGGGGTGATGGTCGTTTGCGCCTCAGACCGGGACCTTCACTCCCGAGTCTTCACGTGGCCGTTCTGCCGCGTGCCCATGCCGACAGCCAGCGGCTTCCGCGCGTACAGCGTGACGATGTCGCCCAGATCGATTCCAACCAATCGATCGGCCAGGCCCAGCATCTCCAGCGCGCGCACTGGCACCTGGTGCCATCGACCCAGCCAGCGCTCCAGCCGGGAGGCCAGGTAAGCGGTCCGCACGACGCGTCGGTGGCGGCGAATCTCGAGCACCTCATAACCGGCCTGCTCCACCAACGCGCGAAGCGTCCGCCGCGAGAAATAGTACAGGTGCATTTGCATGTACCAGGGCCAGCGGCGACCGAGAAGCTTCGCCACCGGAGCATCCACGTCCATCGTCGAAAGAGCCAGCACACCGCCGGGCCGCAAGAAGGCCTGGATCTGGCGTAATACGGCCGCCGGGTCGGCGAGGTGCTCGATCACATCCCACAGCGTCACGGCGTCAAAGGGCTCGACCGGCTCTTCCCAATCATCGAGGGTCCCGCGACGCACTGGTAGCCCGCGGCGACGAGCCGTTTCGGCGGCCCAGCGGGAGGGCTCTACCCCCTGGGCGTTCCAGCCTCCCCCGGTCGCTACTTCCAGGAAAAAACCCAGATGACAGCCGATATCGAGGAGGCGTCCAGGCTGGGCGTGCGCCTCGAGCTCCTTCAAGCTCTGGCGAAATGTGTGGATGCGACCCTCGCGCTCCTCATCGTAGCGGCCGTCAACCACCGACGTATAGGCAGAGAGCAGGTCATCCGGCTGAGGCTGCGGGTTCTGGCAAACCAGACCGCATTGTCGGCAGCGCATGATGGCCTCACAAATCCCGTAAGCGGAGCTAGTACAAGCGCAGAGCTCGTCCAGTTGCCGATCGCGTGCGGTGGGCAGGCTGGAGGGATAGATCTCAACGAAGTCAGTGGCACCGCACAGGTTGCACGGAACCAGATGGGTGCGCCATAGAGGCGTAGTTTCGGCGCGGTAGCTCCGGATGGCGGGCTGCTGACCGCCGAACGCGATGGGAACTTGAAAACTTGCGGGCATAGAGGGGTCCGTGGGCCCGGGGGGAGCCATGGCGCATCCTCGTCGCAAGAGTCGGCGCGAATCCGCCTGAGGCGGGCCGCCCGTATGGGAGACGGCCATTAGCATAGTGGGGCGATTGCCGACCGCGCAAGGGCGGCGGGCAGGCGGGCAGGGCCCGCTGCCATTCGGGCATGCCGCTTGCTGTGCTCTTCAGGGCCAACTCGCCCTGTCAGATGGCAAGGCAGGATTTCAGCCGCTGGGGAGTCGTGATGCTGGCTACAATTCCGCGTGGCGAAACAAAGCGCGGGCCTGCTGCTCTATCGGGTTTGCGAGGGAGAGATCGAGGTCTTCCTGGTGCACCCAGGTGGGCCATTCTGGGCCAAGAAAGACCTGGGCGCCTGGTCAATCCCCAAGGGCGAGTTTGACGATCACGAAGATGGGCGTGACGCGGCCCGTCGCGAATTCGAAGAGGAGACCGGGTTCACGGTGCCCGGCGAGCTCATGGAGCTAGGAGCTCGACGTCAAGCCGGCGGCAAAGTCGTCCACGCGTGGACCGTTCAGGGCGACTGCGATCCCACTGGCTTGATCAGCAACACGTTTCCGCTCGAGTGGCCGCCCAAGTCCGGACGGATCCAACAGTTCCCCGAAGTAGATCGCGCCGGTTGGTTTGATCTGGATTCCGCCCGAACCAAGCTCAATCCAGGCCAGGTAGGGTTTCTTGATGATTTACCCGAAGTGCTTCGACTTGATGCGTCTTAAGAGACCTGGTGTCGTCCTGCTCGCTTCGCTTGCGGCAGCTCAAATTGTTACGGCCAACGCGCAAGCCGGTGGTCTTGCCCATAAATGGGACCCGGATCTGAAGGCTCTGATCACGGAGGCCTTGCCCGGCCCCGAAGTCGCGACTTTCGGGGTTGCGATCGCGCATGTGCCCACGGGCTATGTCGCTTACAGCAACAGTCGATTGTTGTTCGAGTCGGCCAGCCTGCTGAAGCTTCCGGTCCTCTATGAGGCATACCGCCAGCGATCCGTTGGGCGGCTCTCCTTCGGTGAGCAACTGGAGATCACCGAGCGCCACGCGGAAATCGCTTTTGGTTACACGCCCGTGCCAGTCGGCGACGCCCTGAGTGTGGACCGCGCCATCGAATTGATGATCACCGCAAGCGACAATGCTTCGGCCATAGCGCTGATCGACCGGCTCGGCAATTTTTCGATCAATCGAACCATGCAGGACATCGAACTGGCATCGACCGCCGTACTGGCAGATTCGGTGACCACGCCGCGGGACATGCTCACCTACTTTGAGCTGCTCGAGAGCCACGAGGCGGTGGACTGGGATTCCAGTGAGGAGATGTTGGCACGGCTGTCGCGCCAACGGATCAATGACCGGATCCCAATGCTGCTCCCTTCAGGTACCGAGGTAGCCCACAAGACGGGAGACGATCCAGGCGTGATCAATGACGCGGGTATCGTCTACACGCCGGCCGGCCCAGTGATCATCGTGTTGCTGGCTAACGACGTTCAGAATGGGCCCGGGGTGAGGCGTGCCATGGCGGAGCTCAGTCTGCGAATCTACGAATACGCGGAAGAGGGCGGTTTCGGGGATTACCCACCATCAGACGTAAGCGACGCGAGCTTGCCCTGAAGGTGGCGGGGGTGGGGATCGAACCCACGACCTAGCGATTATGAGTCGCTCGCTCTAACCGCTGAGCTACCCCGCCGCGACCTTGATTATAAAGGCCGCGACGGGAAGCTCTGGCTTATTTCAGCAGTGCGAGTAGCCGCAGGAGAAACACTTATCGCAGCCCTCTTCATGGACAAGCGCCATGCCGCAGTCGGGGCAGAAGGCGCCGGAGAGCTGAAGCGGCTTGCCGTTGGCGACGGGTGCTGAATGCTGAGTGCTGAGTGCTGCAGGCTGAGCGGTCGGCACTGGGTTCGCATCGGCAACCGCGCCACCGGTAGCTCGGAGGCGCTCGTTCTCTTCCAGACTGACCAGATGCTCCTCGAGCACGCGTGCCAGGCCGTCAGGAAGCGAGCGAACGCGGTCGGGTCCAAAGCCCACGCCAGTGGAGCCGCCGATGCCGCGCAGCTTGCGGATTAGCTCTTCCATACGATCACGTCGCGAGAGCGGGGACGGCAGACGCATGAGCAGCGAGCTGAGCTTGCCGATTGCTTCCGACAACGGGGCGATATCGCTGCCCGCGCGCCCCTGGTTCACAAACACCTCGAAGGGCTCGCCTTTCTGGTCTTCGGTAATGGTGATGTAGGCGGTCCCCAGCGGCGTTTCGACCTGATAGGTCACGCCCTTCAGGGCATGCGGGCGGGGGGCAATCGCGCTCGGGGTTTCGAGCTCGAGTGCGTCTACCTCGTCTTCTGGCCCCTGGCCCTTGGCCCCTGGCCCCTGGCCGGCGCCGACGTGGAGCACTCCCTCCTTGCAGCCGTCCCGATAGACCGTGATGCCGTTGCAGCCCGTCTCGTAGGCCATGCGATAGGCCTTGACCACATCCTCAACCGTCGCGGTCTGGGGCAGATTGATCGTCTTCGAAACCGCGTTGTCGGTGTGCCGCTGCCAGGTGGCCTGCATGCGGACGTGCCAGTCAGGTGCGATGTCGTGGGCAGTGCCAAAGACCTTCTGCCACTGCTCGGGCACGCCCTTCGCCGCTCGCGCCGTGCCATGCTCGTGGACCTCGTGAGCCAGCTC
>DASXTD010000074.1:0-4823 GCA_036505655.1 Chloroflexota bacterium | reverse complement strand
GCCATTGGACTTGATGACGAACATGCCCTCCTGGGTACCCGCGTACAGCCGAGTCGAATCTGCCATGATGTGGCGCCTCCTCCTCTACTAGTTGCCCTGGATCAGGTTGGGTTGTTGCTCCTTGAAGCTGGATGGGAGTTTGCTTATCGTACTCCAATCCAATCAGCCCCAAACGTCGGAGCATTATGTGAGAAACGGGTTCAAGGTCTACGATACGGACACGCACATCGGGCCGACGGCCGAGACAATCCGGCCCTACTTCTCGTCCCTGGTCCTGGAGCGCATCCCGGATCTAGACGAGCATCGCACGCCCCTTCGCATGAGCGTGACTCGAGAACCGCTTCAGCCGCCCTATAAGCACCAGTATCGATTCCGAGGTGACGCTGCGGAAGGCGCCGGTTTCGGGGCTGACCATGCCCGCTTCCTGGGTGAGGCGGGGCCGCGGACTGAGAAAGTGGACCGCCCCCGCCAGTTCATGGGGGCCCGCTTCCCCACTCACGGCTGTGATGACGATTCCGCGGAAGCGCGGCTGCGGGATATGGATGACGAGGGAGTCGACGCCCACTTCATGATCGGTGGGGCTGGCACCAGTCACACCGACCCGATCATCGGCATGGAGTTCATCCGGGCCGGGCATCGATTCCTCAATGATTTCTGCAGTAAGGACCCGCATCGGCTCAAAGCTAGCATCAGTGTTGTGCCGTGGGCCCTCGAGGAGTCCATCCAGGAAATTAAGCAGTGGGCGCCTTCGCCCTGGGCGGTGGCCATCCACCCTCATCTGCCCCTCGACTACCCCCTGGATCATCCTGACCTGGAGCCAGTCTGGGCAGCCGCCCAGGAGAACGGGCTCGCCGTCATCCACCATAGCTACTCGTTCGGTTATCCGGGCTATCGCGACCTGTGGGATAACCCGTTCCTGGCTCGCCTGGCAGCCCATCCCTGGGGAGCTATGCGGGCCGTGGGCGCCTTCTTCGGGGCGGGCATCATGGATCGTTTTCCAAACATCCGGTTTGGAGTCCTAGAGTCCGGCTTTAGCTGGCTGCCGTTCTGGGCTCGCCGCATGGATGACCAGGCCATCTACATGGGTTATGTGAACGAGCATCTGGAGTACAAGCTGAGCGAGTACCTGACCGGCGGGCGGTTTTTCGCCAGCGTCGTGCTGCATGAGGGTGAGAAGATGGTGCAGATGGTCACCGAGGACCTGGGCGACCACATCCTGACCTTCAGCTCCGACTATCCGCACCCCGAATCGCGATTCCCGGGCTCCGCCGATATTGCCTTGGCCTGGACCAGCCTGGGCGAAGAGCGCATGCGCAAGCTGCTCTGGGGCAACGCGGTGCGTTTCTTCGGCGAGCCGTAAAGCGCACATGGGTGTCGCTCACCCACTAGACCCCATCTTCAACTTTTCGTCCGTCGCCGTAGTGGGCGCTTCCGACGGTCGAGGGCCCGGCGCCCGAATCCTGGGCGTCTTGCAGCAGCTCGGCTATACGGGGCGTTATTACCCGGTCAACGCACGATCGGATCGCGTGCAGAACATGCAGGCCTATCCAAACGTGTCGAGCCTGCCGGAAACTCCCGAAATGGTGGTCATCGCCATCCCCCGGGATGGCATCCCTGACGTGATCGATGAATGTGCCCAGCTTGGCGTGAAGGCGGCGGCCATCCTGGCCGATGGCTTTGTCGAACGGGACCAGCATGGCGCTGAGATGCAAGCCCGCATCAGCGCGACGGCACGCGCGAGCGGCCTCCTGGTGGTGGGCCCGAATTGCTTTGGCATGGTCTCGGTTGTGAACCGCTGCGCGGCATTTTACGTTCCCCCACCCACCTGGCCTGGTAACGTCGCCCTCATCTCCCATAGTGGCGGCCTCTTGCTGGAAATGACCCGGGCCAGCGCGGCGCGCGGCTTTGGCTACAGCCATCAGGTATCCGCGGGCAACGAGGCGGGCGTGACCGCGGCCGACTACATCGATTACTTCGTCGCGGACCCTTCCACGGACGTCATCCTGGGAATCATCGAGTCGATACGCGATCCAGAGGGCTTCGTCGCCGCCTGCTCGCGGGCGCTGGAGGCGGGCAAGCCTATTGCTCTGCTCAAAGTGGGACTCTCGCAGAAGGGCGCGGAGGCCGCCGCCACTCACACCGGGGCCATGGCGGGCAGCGCCGCGGCTCACCAGGCCTTGTTCCGCCAGAAGGGAATCATCCAGGTCAGCGACCTCGACGAGCTGATCGACATGGGGGCAATGTTCTCCTCCGCGGTCGGGCCGGTCCGCGCACGGCGCATGGAACGGGCGGCCGTCATGGAAATCTCTGGCGGCGCCAAGGATCTCGTTTGCGATGTGGCGGAGGCAGCCGGGCTCGAGCTGCCTGAGTTGAGCGAAGCGGGCGCAGCGAAGCTCCAGGCGGTCCTTTCGCCCGGATTCCATGCCACCAATCCCGTGGACCTGGGCGGCTCCTGGTCCGACGCAGACAAGAAGGATGTGTATCCCGTCTGCCTGGACGTGTTCGCTTCCGAGCCTGGCATCGACATCGTGATCACGGACTCGCTCTCGCGGGTCGGCGAGGTGCCCGAGCGTGGCGACCGCCTCGCCGACCTTTATGCAGCCCGTAAGGCGCACCCGGACCGCTTCTTTGGGGTCCTGTCGCGGACCTCTGATCAGGTCAGCGACTCCTGGGCGCAGGAGATTCGAGATGGCAAGCTGGCCTTTCTCCACGGCTACGGACGCGGGATACGCGCACTCGGCCGCTTAGCTGAATACAGCCGAGCTCTGCACGGCGACGGCGCCGTGGTCGAAACCCGCGAAGATTCGGCCCAAGGCCGGCAGACCGCCTCGGGTCAGCCCGTCAGCGGTCGGATGCTGGATGAGACCGAATCGAAGCAGATCCTCTCCGGGGCCGGGATTCCAACTGTCGAAACGGTCCTCGCGAGTAGCGCAGACGACGCGGCCCGCGAAGCTCGGCGCATGGGCTATCCGGTAGCGCTGAAGGTGACCGCGGCCGAGATCGTCCACAAGAGTGATGAGGGCGGTGTTCTGCTGGGGCTCAGCGATGAGGAGGCGGTGCGGAGGGGCTTCGCAGCCCTCAAAGATGTGGCAGCCGAGGCCCGCGCCACCTTCCAGGGTGTGACCGTCCAGCCAATGGCAGCCCCAGGGCTCGAGATCATCCTTGGAGCACACCGCGATCCCCAGTTCGGCCCACTCATAGTATTCGGCCTGGGCGGTGTGCTGGTGGAAGCCTTGAACGACGTTGCGCTCCGGGTGGCGCCATTGAGCCCGAGGGACGCGCGCGCGATGTTGGGCGAAATCAAAGCTCGCCGCTTGTTGGATGAATTTCGGGGTCGGCCGGCAATCGACCGGGCGGCGATCGCGCAGGCGCTCATCCAACTCGGGCAGCTCATGTTGAGTCGGCCGGACATCGCCAGTATCGACGTCAATCCAGCGTTCGCGTATCCAGAGGGACTCCTGGCGGTGGACGCTCGGATCCAGCTGACCGCCGACCACTAAGCGGAGGGCGCCATGCCTGTGCAAGCGTTGAGCGAGAAGACTGCCATTGCGGGCCTGGGATGGACCGAATTCACGCGAGGCTCGGGCACAACGCCGGCGGTCCTCGTCGCGCGAGCGAGTCTGATGGCGATCGAAGACGCCGGGCTGAAGGTCGACGACATCGACGGGGTGGTTGGTTTCTTCTGGCGGGAGAACCCCACGGTCGCTCCCCGCGTCCTGGCTCGAATGCTGGGAATTCCAGTCCTCAACTTTGACTCCTACCACGACGGTGGAGGCTGGTGGAATGCCGCTACGGTCCTCACCGCGGCGGCCCTCATCCACAGCGGCTTGTGCAAGAACGTGCTGGTCTACACAGGTACCAACGCCTATAGCGACCGAGGGGGAGGCAGCGGCGGCGGAGCGAGAGGGCCCAGCCAGTTCACCTCGCCCTTCGGCCAGAATCACGCCGCTGTGACCTTCGGAGAAGTGGCGGTCGCCAACATGGAGAAGTACGGCACCACCACGTTGGATTTCGCGCATCTCGCGGTCACACAGCGTCGCAACGCCATCGTGAACAAGAAGGCTCAGATGCGCAAGCCGATCACGATCGAGGACCATCAGAACTCGCGCTGGATCATTTATCCCTATCGACTACTAGATTGTTGCCAGGAGTCCGACGGCGCCGTGGCGCTGGTGGTGAGCTCCGCGGATCAGGCCCGCGACCTCCGCCACAATCCCGTCTACATCATGGGCGGAGCCTGCGGCCAGAACGAAGAATCGGCGACCGCTGCCACCGGGAAGCGCGTGTTTGAGGCAGCCGGCGTCTCCCCCCAGGACGTCGACATCGCCGAGAGCTACGACGACTTCACCTTCATGTGTCTGAAACACATGGTGGATTTTGGGTTTGTCCCCATGGGAGAAGCAGGAGCCTGGATCCGTGAAGGGCATGGCGCTCTCGATGGCGATCTGCCGATCAACACCCATGGCGGGCTGCTGTCTGAAGCCCATCTGCTGGGCCTGAATCACGTGGTCGAAGCGGTCCAGCAGTTGCGGGTTGGCGGCGTCGTGGATGATCTCTGCGAAGGCCCCCACACCTACGATCGCGCCACCTGCCGACAGGTCCGTGACCCCGAGATTGCCTTCGTGTGCGGAATCCACGGCGGAAGCGCGGTGCTGCTCAAGAAGGGATAGAGTTGAAGGATATCCTCAGCTCATGGTCCAATCGTAGACGTTCCAGCGATATGTGGTGAGCTTGGCGGTCTGTCCGAAGCCGGCGCTGTTGGTAGCGTCGGTGGGTCCGTGGAGTGCAGCCACCCAGGCGGACAGCGTAGTCGACGAGTAAAG
>DASXTD010000073.1:0-2935 GCA_036505655.1 Chloroflexota bacterium | reverse complement strand
GTAGGTCGTCTCCATGCGCCCGTCCGCCAGTACCCGCCAGGAGTCCGTGTTCAGCTGCGGCAGCGACTCCGCCAGCCAGGGTCGGAACTCACCCCGTTCGTCGCGCTGGGCAAGCTGGGCGTTGAAGAGATCCCGGATCATGGTCCGCGCGGCGCCTGATTCGCCCAACGGCCGCGTGGTCAGGGTGCTCGGCTCGCGCAGACCAAGCACGAGCGTCTGCCCGGAGCTCCGGGAGCCCGTTTCCGCGCCCGCCGATGCGTCCCTCCCGGACGGCGCGGCTGGGCTGCAGGCGCTCACCGCTAGGCCGAGCGCTGCCACCCATAGCCACCCCTGGCGAGTCATGGTCTACTTGAGCTCCGCCAGTTATATTTTTGCAACCCAGCTACCATGCGCTGGCTTCGATCCCCTCATCTGTATCCTGCGCCAGTGCGCGCGGGATCACCCGTTGCTGGGTATCGAGCCCGGCGGTGCCGAAACGATCCCCCATCACCGCCAGCTCGCGAACGCTGTTTGGATTCTCGGTGGTCGTCAGCTCAAGCGGAGCGAGTCGACCCTCGACGCCGCGGCAGTCCCTTTCTGCGCGAGCGTTGCCGCCGGATCGAGATGGAAGTACTCGATCACATTGCCGCTGATCATCTGCCGGCGATCTTCCTCGGGCACGCCGTCAAACATCTCGGTCAGCACGTTGTTGGACTCGGGCCAATCGCTCTCCACGTGGGGGAAATCGTTGCCCCACATCATGTGGCCCAGGCCGATCTCGTGCCGCAGGCGCACCGCGACCGGGCTCCGCAGCACTCCCCACCAGAAATGCTCGCGCACGTACTCGCTCGGCAAGCGATCCAGCGTGCGGACGTCGAGGATCTTCGACGCCCACGGAATGTGCCGCTGGTACTGGTCATCGAGATCTTCAAAGAACTCCGGCAGCCAGCCCGCCATCGTCTCCGCGAAATAGAAGCGCAGCTTCGGGAAGCGGTCGAACAGCCCGTCGAAGATCATCTGCACCGCGTTGCCCGCGCCCCGCACCCCATAGCGGATGAATCGCGAATAGGGATCGACGCCGCCGGCCACCTCATGAATGTCGGCTGGGAGCGGGAAGGGCGGCCGGCCGTACAGGCTGCCGGCGAACCCCATGTGCGCGGTGAGCGGCATGTTCATATCCAGCGCCGCCGCCCAGAAACGGTCGTCTTCGGGAGTCGGAAACTCTTTGCCGCTGGGATAGCGCGTCAGGCACACGCCCTTCAAACCCTTGCGAGCACAGTACTCCATCTCGGCGATCCCGTCGTCTACCCCGGTGTCAGGGATCAGGCCCATCCCCATAAGGCGATCGGGTGCGACCCGGCAGTATTCCTCGCCCAAGAACTCGTTCCACGCGTGCAGGACCGCTTTGTAAGCCGCCTCGTTCTTGTCTTTAACGGCCTTATAAGTGTCGGCGCCGCCGAAGAACGTGTACATGATCTCGCCGTCGACCCCGTCCATGTCCTGCTCTCGCAGGCGCTGCTCGGGACTGCCCCCGCCGGGCGTGCTCTCGAACAGTCCCTCGACCGGCGAGCGCTTCTCATAGGGCATGCCGGTAAAGCCACCGTGGAAGATCTGCGGCTTGCTGTCGCCCATCACAGTGCCGTCCTGTTTTTCGCGAACCCGCACCGTTCGCGGAGCGAGATCACGGTACTGGGGAGGCACGTGGCCGGTCCAGTGCTCGCTGGCCACCTGCAAGTGTGAGTCCGCCGAGATGATCGGATAGTCCCGTGCCATGTCAGCCTCCGACGGCCCTCAATCGCCGCTCGAGCTAAACGCCCGCGGTCTGAGGAACCCCATAGCGGAACGCCCGCCAGTCCCAATTTATGTCGAGAGGCGCGACCGCTCGCAGCGGCACGATCGGCAGATGGTTGAGCTTCGGATCTCGCACCACGTTGGCCGGCTCCTTGCCTTCCTGCAGATCGCGAATGGCTTGCAGCATGAGCTCTCGGCACAGAACCACTGGCGTGTCCAGCGCGCCCAGGTGCTCCGCCGACCGATCCTGGATTGGCCCCTGGCTTTCGGTGATCAGCTTGTCGTGCAGCTGGAAGTCGGCGCCTAGACCAATGTAGCTGGTGTCCTTCATTTCTTCGCGGTCCTGCATGAACCGATTGCTCAGATTCCGCACCGGCTTGTAGTCCACCATCTCGGTCTGATCGCGGCCCCGCCGACCCTGGATCGGCCCCCGGGTGCTGAAGTTGAACGTGTACTTCCAGTGATGCGTGTCGTCGATCGGCACGTGCCAGTTCACGGTATAGCCCGGGTGCTCGCGTAAGGGCTCATCCTGGCCCACGTTCAGGTTGTTGTTCGAGAACACGCCCAGGTTCGGCAGCACGAACTCGGTCACGCTGTAGACCCTCTTGTCCCCCCAGCCGCCTTGCACCCGCGCGCCCCGTACCGAAAAGGCAAGCCGTTCAACCTCCATGGTCTCCAGGCCCGGACGCGCGCCTCTGTGGTTGATCGTCGTCGCCGGGGCTGGCGACTGGCCCGCGCTCCCCCCGTATGAGATGTTCGTGTAGTGCAAGAACGACAGGTGCGAGGTGTCGATGTTGCCCTCGTTCGCCTGGTGGTAGTTGCACTCGTGATAGCGCTTGATGATGTCCATCTGCTCCGGCGGTCGCTCCCGCAGGAACTCGTAGTCTGGGAACTCCGGCGGATCGCCCGGCCCCAGGTACGCGAAGATCGCGCCCGCCCGCTCCACGCACGGGTACGCCGGGTGACGAATCTTTTCGTGGAACGTGCTGCCCGCCGGCTCGCCCGGCTGTTCCAGGCAGCGGCCGCTGATGTCGTACAGCCAGCCGTGATAGATGCAGCGCAGCCCGCCATCCTCTATCCGGCCATAGCTCAGATCGGCGCCGCGGTGTGAGCAGTGCAGGCCGAGCAGCCCCGGGTGACCTTGATCATCTCGAAATAGAACCAG
>DASXTD010000072.1:0-5845 GCA_036505655.1 Chloroflexota bacterium | reverse complement strand
CCAGCAATTATCCCTCCTTGCTAATAACAGTTGGGGCGAGAACGGAGCGAACAAGTGCAAGTGCGTTTTTGGGGCGTTAGGGGCTCGATCCCCACCCCAGGTCCGGGAACCATCCGCTACGGCGGCAATACCTCTTGCGTTGAGGTTCGCTCCGGCGGCACCGTGGGAATCGTGGATTGCGGTTCCGGGGCTCGAGGGCTCGGGGCTGCCCTGGCCGCCGAGGGCGGCCACCTCAAAGCTCACCTGTTCATCAGCCACTTCCACTGGGACCACATTCACGGGTTTCCCTTCTTCCTTCCCGCGTTCCTACCTGGCGCGGAGCTCGAAGTGTTTGGCGCGGCAGGCATGGAGCAGGGCCTGGAGGAGGCCATGGCTGGCCAGATGCAGTACACCTACTTCCCTATCCGTCTCGGTGAGCTCAGATCTCAGATGAATTTCAATGAGGTGGGGGAGGACACGTTCCGGACGGGGAATTTCACCGTCTCCACACAGCACCTCAATCATACGTCCCCCGCGATCGGCTACCGATTGACCTCCCGCGGGGCTACGGTCGCCTACCTGAGCGACCACGAGCCCTGGTGGCCGCACGACCCAGCCCAAAGCCTGGGCGACTTGCTCATCCATCCGGCGGATCGGCGGCACGTGGATTTCGCCTCTGGGGCCGACTTGCTCATTCACGATGCGCAGTACACGGCCGAGGAGTACCCAGCCCGGCGGGGATGGGGCCACAGCACGATCGAATACGTCGTGGACGTGGCCATAGCGGCCGGAGCGGCGCGCCTGGCCATCTTCCATCACGATCCGTCCCGGGATGATCAGGCCTTGGACGAGCTGGTAAAGCGAGCCCAGGAACGCGCGTGCTCGCGCGGAGGCAGGGTCGAGATTTTCGCGGCTGCTGAAGGGGATGTGATCGAGCTTCCTGAAAAGGAGGAGGCGCCCACGACCGCCCGCACGATCACCGTCGGGGCCACACCACCCCCCGGTCGCATTCTGATCCTCGGCGACCAGACTCAGCGGTCGGCCCTGCGGGACGCATTGGCGCCGGACGGTTACCGAATCAATGAGGCAGGGTTAGAGCCGGCCGCCATCAAAGAGGTAGCGAGCCTCGAGCCCCAGGTCGTGTTGGTGGCCCTGGACGGCCAGACAGATACCGTGAGCGCCACCCGGGTGCTCAGGAGGGCCACGGCAGATATTCCACTGATCGTGGTGATGGAACGCGTTCAAGACCAATTGGTGCTGCGGCAGATCGGAGAACTGGCGGCCGATGTTGTCGAGCAGCCATTCGGGGCGCCAAACGTACGGGCGCGCGTTCGGGCGTGCCTCTCCCGCCAGGAGCTTCACGTCCAATCGAGAACGGAAGGCCCCCGGCCTCGAGTCGCGCCTGCGATGAGCATTCTCGGGGAGTTGTGGCAAACGGAGCTCGCCCCACTGCTGAGAGAAGGAGCGAACTGCGGCTTCCGGCCCGGTGAGGTGCTATTTCATCAGGGTGACCCGGCCGGTGGTGTTTATTACATTCAGGCAGGGATGGCCCGCATTGTCGTCGAGGCCCCGGATGGGCGCGAAGTGCCAGCCGGAATTGTCGGACCAGGGGAAACCGTCGGTGAGATGGGGGCTGTGGACGGTTCGCCGCGGTCGGCCACCGTCATTGCTGCTAACCGCATGGAGACGACGTATGTCTCCCGCGAGACCTTCCTGGCGGCGCTCCAGCGCAGCCCGGCTACCGCCATGCATCTCCTCAATGTGATGGCCCGGCGCCTGCGTGAGGCCGACACCCTACTGGCCGGATTCCGTGATCTAGCCCAAGACACACGAACCGACAGAGGACTAGAGGGGCAGGCGGAAGACAAACCGCGACCCACCACCGGGCACGTCCTCCAGCCAAAGGTGCCCGCCGTGCGCCTCCACCAGCCCGCGAGCAATCGGTAGCCCCAGGCCTGACCCGCGTCCGCTGTTATTGGCCCGTTCAAACGTGCGAAAGATTCGCTCCGCATCTGACTGGCTGATTCCTGGTCCTTTGTCAGTCACCGCGATGTGTACGTAGTCCCGATCAACTGAGGTCTGGACCTGGATCGGGGTTCCTGGTGGCGTGTGCCGAATGGCGTTCTCCAGCAGATTGGTGAGGACGTGATCGATGTGCACGTAGTCGCACGGCACCAGCGGGAGGTCGTCCGGGATCGAAACGTCGATCCGGGGAGACTCCCCGTACTTCTCTATTCGCGCAACGACCGCCTCGATAATCTCCCGCACGTCCTGGGGTGACTTCTCCGGAGTGATGGCCCCGGCTTCGAGCTGCGAAGCCTCCAGAAGATTTTCGATTAATCGAGTGAGACGGTCCGACTCCTCTTCGATACCGGCCAGGAGCTCGGCGCGATCTTCGGTGGAGAAGGCGAGCCGCGGCTCGCGCATGCTCGAGGCGTTAGCTTTAATGGTGGCCAGGGGCGTGCGGAAATCGTGCGAAACCGTTCGCAAGAGCGTGGTCTTGAGCTGCTCGGAGCGCCGCAGCGCGGATGCCTCTTTCGCGGCCTCGGCGCCACGTTCGGCGGCATCCACGAGCCTGGTGGTGACGAGCGCGGCCACCAACAGCACCAACAGGGCAATAGTTTCGCCGGGATTCTCAGGTAGAAGGGTCCCAAGCGGTTCGATAAAGAAGTAGTCGAAAAGCACGAACCCGAGCACGACTGCGAGAATCGCAGGGCCCCGGCCCCACAGACTCGCTAGCAGGGTGAGTGGGACCAAATAGACGATCCGGACCGGGATGAAAAGCTGCAAGAACCCGACGGCGGCAATCGTGACGCATACCGCCAGCAGCGCCTTCCCGTAGTTACTGAAGCGTGCTAGCAGGCTCACCGACAGCACTCAGGCCCCCTCTGGGGTTGTCCGCTTGGCACTTCGCTCATTTAACGGCCCGAACTTCTGCACCGCTCGCGGTTGGCGCCCGAGTCCGCTCCGCTCGGCGCTCCGCTCATTCTGCCAGCCAGAAGTCGTCATCGTTAAAGGCTTAATGCGTTCTGAACGGTGAGCTTAATGCGTTCTGAACGGTTAACGTAGAAACCTTAACCAGGCGTTAACGCCACCTTGTCTATGATTGGTGTGCATGATTCCCCAATCCCCGACCATCCTGAGAGGGTGCCCATGACGTCATTCGAGCTCGTAGGACCGGCTGCCATCCAATCGACGCGACGGCGCCCGGTCCCCGGATTCAATCGGCAAAGCCCGGGTTTCCTTCCTGAGCCCCCTAACTCCTCGAGCCTTGACAAGTTCCTGACGTGGGTCGATGGCTGTCGGGACTTTCCGCCGAAGGGCCGTGCGCTCATCGCCGAGCGGGGTCGCCGCCGATATTTTCCGGCCGGGTGGCCCCTCATGCGCCAGGGCGAGGTCGGTCGCTCCCTCTATATCATCCTGGACGGCCTGGTTCGGGTCGAGCGCGAGCACTCATCCTTGCGGGAGCCCCTGCTGGTGACTGAACTAGGGCCTGGCGATATGGTGGGCGCTATGGGGCTGCTGGAGCGAATCCGACGCCCAGCGACTGCGCTCGCGATCACCGACTGCGAGGCTCTGGAGCTCGATGCGCCCACGGTGGCGGAGCTCATCGTGAACTTCCCGGTATTTGGCTCGAGGATGCTCCGCCTCGTAAGCCAGCGCATCGACTCTCGGGAAGATCTAGCAGACCGCCTCGTACGCGAGCACCAGGCCACCGCCGGCTAGGACTTATTCGCGCTCCTGCACGGTGTTCGAGCCCATGCGAACGCGATTCACCGTCACCAATACCCCGTAGCCCTTCTTCTCAGGGTCCTTCTGCTTCTCCACGTCAATCGTCTTTTCATGGATGGCTTCCCGCACAGGGCCCTCTTTGTGAATCTTCGCGTCGCCATAAACGCGCATCAGGGTACGGCCATTCCGGTAAAAAATGACGACGTGCGGGTTCTGTTCAACCTGCAAGATCTGCTCGCCCAGGGATCGTTCCCACCACGCCATATGATCTTTGTCGAAGATCATCATGCTGCCCTTGATCGCGATGTCAGGATGCCCTTCTTTGTCGGCGGCAGCTAGGAGGCAAGGAGTCCCGTCTTCCAGGGCCTTGTTGACCCCTTCCTGCCATTCGGTCAGATCGATCACGCTTTCATCCTCCGCGCATTCGGCTCGAATATCGATTATAGGGAGCTAGCTGGCTCTGAGGTAAGCGACCCAGCCCGTTACGGTCACCAAACTGATGGCGGTGGTGAGGAGCGCGATGGCCGAGACCAGCTGCGGCTCGGTGTCGAACTCCGAGGCGATGAGCGTCGCATTGACCGCCGTAGGCATCGCCGCTTCGAGGATAAGCACTTTGCTGGTCAACGCGGACGCTCCCAGGAGCCGAGCGAGACCGATGCCGAGGAATGGAGACAACAGCAGACGGCTAGCGCACCCGGCCCATGTAGCCAGGCTGATACGCCGCAGCTCCATCCCGGCTATGTGCATCCCGAGCAGCAAGATCACGGCCGGAATGGCGCCGGCGGCCAACAGTCCAGCGGCTCGACCCACCGCGGCGGGAAGTGGTACCCCGAACGCACGCAGCAAGAGCGCTGCCGCGGCCGCCCACAACACCGGCACCCGCAGCGCAGAGCCCACGGCTTGCCGCCAGGGTTGGCTCCCACCCGCTGCGATGGGTAGCGCGATGGTAAACGTGAGCACCATTTGGAAGGCGGCAAACACCACTGCTCGATCGAATCCCTCTTGACCGAAGGCGAATAGGTTGACTGGCAACCCGTAATTGGCCGCGTTGCTAAAAGTGATGGCCAGCATCAGGCCACTCGTCTGCGCTCGGCTGGACCTGAGTACTCGGCTTAAGACGAAGGCGAGCGCGAGCAGCGCACCAGTCAAGATGGTCACGAAGAGTCCTATTCGCACAATCTCTTCGCCGCCCATTTGCGTGGTGGTGAGGGTGTTGAAGAGCAGCCCCGGAACGAGGATGTACAGGCTAACTCGCGTCAGAGATGCGGGATCGATGTGCAGATTGCGACGGCCGATGAACCCGAGGGCAGCGATGAGGAAGACCGGCAGGACGACATCGATGAGTGTGCCGGCCAGGCCGACGAGGTCAGTCACCTACGAGTCGTCAGCGGTCAGGGGCTAATGGCCTCCAATGGTGCCGAAGGCGGGACTCGAACCCGCACGGGAGTACTCCCACTACGCCCTGAACGTAGCGCGTCTGCCAATTCCGCCACTTCGGCCTGAGTCGAATTATAAGGGGGTGGAAGATGCTTATCCGGTCACCAGGTTCACGAGGCGGCCGGGGACGTAGATGACCTGGCGGATCGTCGCATTCTCGACAAAGGGCTGGACTTTGGAGCTGGCCAGCGCCAGCCGCTTCGCCTCTTCTTCCTCGACGCCGACAGGGGCCTCGATGCGGTCCCGCACCTTGCCGTTCACCTGCACGATCAACATCACCTGCGGATCGACGGTCAGCTCCTCGTCGTAGCTCGGCCAGTCTTGCAAATGCACGCTGTCCGAGTGCCCGAGCCGGTGCCACAGCTCCTCGGCCATGTGGGGAGCGCTGGGCGCCAGCATCAAGGTGAGGCGCTGGCTTGCTTCTTGCCATCGGGTCGCCGAGATTTGCGATCGCAACCGGATGAGAGCATTTACGAGCTCCATCAGCGCAGCCAGATGGGTGTTGAAGCGGAACCGTTCCAGGTCTTCGGTCACGCGCCTGGTGGTCTTGTGGAGGAGCCGCTCGATTTCATCGTCCGCCGGCCCGTTCCCGTCAGCCCTGGCGGACCCGTCGAGCACGATCGACCAGGTGCTGGACAGGAAGCGCTCGATGCCGGCGATGCCCTGCGGGTTCCAGGGGCCGCCTGCGTTCCAGGGG
>DASXTD010000071.1:0-6764 GCA_036505655.1 Chloroflexota bacterium | reverse complement strand
ACCAGTGCACGCCGATCATTGCTCCTAGCACGCCCACCGTCAAGCCGCTTCCTACTTGAAGGCCCATCTGCGCCATGCTGAACATGCCCAACGCGCGGCCGCGGATGGACGCAGGCGCCGCGAGCTGCACGATCGTTTGGGCGGTCGTGCTCAGCACCAGGCGGAACACGCCGGCAAAGAAGAGCAGGACGACGGCTGCCTCGATGGACGGAGCTGCTGCGAAGCCAGCCACGGTCACCGCAAATAGCGTTGCAGCCATAATACCGACTGGAACACTGGGTCGCAGCAGCCCACCTGCTTCGATGGCAAGCCCACCGAGTAGCGCGCCGCCCGCCTGCGACATCTGCAGCGCGGTATAGCCGTGTCCCCCGTCTGGGTCGCCCAGGTCTTCGGCGAACTCGGGCATCTGCGCCTGGAACGCATTCCCGACCAGCACGGCTGTGAGGCCCGCGACCGCCAGCATCGCTGCGATGGATCGGTTGCTCGAAAGTTGGCGCACAGTGGCGACAACGTCGCGAGGGGACAAGCTCCTGCGCTCAGCTCCGCCGTGGTCCCTCAGATGCCCGGTGTACGGCGCGAAGAGAAGCCACACGGCCAAAGGCAGCTGGGTAGTTGCGTTGATCAACAGCGCCACGCCAGGACCAAAAATGAGCATCAGCGCCCCACCGACACCGGGCCCGATCAACACGCCGAGCTGGCGGGAAGTGGCCGAGAGGCGCACGGCGCTCTGCAGAGCTTCCGGGCCCACCATGTCGTGCATGACGAGCTGGGTTGCCGGCCCGTTAAACAGCGCTGCCAATCCGTGCAGCGTGAGCAGCACTACTGCGTGCCAGGGTTCCAACTGATCGGTCAACAGTAGGACCCCCCAGCTGACCTGCGCGATGGTAGTGATTGCAGTTGAGAATTGAATCAACCGCCGACAGTCGAAGCGATCGGCCAAAGCACCCGCGTACAGGCCAAACAGGAGGACTGGCAGCCAGTGGCTGACCACCGCGTAGCCGCCCAGCAACGGTGACCTGAACGCCTGGAACATAGCCCAGTACGTGATCACGTGCTCCATGTTGTCGCCAGTCATGGCGAGCATGCTCGCCGGCAGATAGATCCGAAATGGCGGATGCCGGAGTGCGGCGAACGATACTTTCCTCCTCGGACGGTCCGAGGAGTCCGTCTTGGTGACCGTGGGTTCGATCGTTGCCAAAATCACAACCCTCGAGCGTTCTGCCCGCTAGCGTCGGACAGCTGCGCGAACATCCGTCGCCGATTCGTAGGTACTCCAGGGAATCGTCTAGCTAGAGATGCTTGAATACCCGCGCGCCTAGCGGAGTGCTCGGCGGGCCGATTGTACAACGCCCCGGGGAGACGAGCCGCGGAAACTCCGACGCGCTGCCGGTGACGATGACCACCTTGTCTCTTACGGCCATTTCATACCTCCACGAACGTTCTTCTAGCCGACGCGCAAGTATGCTACGCTCCGGGCTGAGCGGAAGCGGTTCGGCCATCATCCGATGGCAGGGGGGACAACCAATGGGCTCGTTTCAGCGGCATCGAGCATCCGCGCGGCTCGGGCTGGTCTCAGCGGCGTTTGTTGCGCTCACGGCCTGCGCACCTTCGAGCCCGCCATCTTCGGCGCCGAGCGGCGGCGGCGCGCAACCGACGGCGGCGCGCTCCGGCGGCACTGTAAAGCTCGCCTGGGGCTACCAGCCAGAAACCCTGGCGCCGAAGTTCATCGGCGGGTCCGGCAACGCTGATTGGCAGTGGATTTTCAGCTCACCGCTGACCTACCTCGATCAGTCAGGATCCGCCAAGCCATTGCTGGCGCAGGAGGTCCCCACCCAGGCCAACGGCCAATGGGTCGTCAACCCGGACGGAACCATGGTGACCACATATCGCCTGCGGCCTCAGAACAAGTGGCACGATGGGACCCCCCTTACCGCCCGTGACTTTGTGTTCGCCTACGAGGTCTACCTGGATAAGGATCTCCCCATTACCAGCACGGTCCCAGAGAGCTACATGGAGCGCTTCGACGTGCCCGACGACTATACGCTGGTCATCCATTGGAAACAGCCGTTTGTGGGCGCCAACGTGCTCGGCCACGAACAACTGATTCCGCTGCCCCGACACACGCTGGAGGCCAAATATCGGAGCAACCGGGCCAACTTTGCCTTCGGCGAAGACTGGACGACGGCGTACATCTCGGAGGGACCGTTCAAGGTGGAGCAATGGAATCCGGGTGCCAGCCTGGTCGCCGCCGCCCACATGGACTTCTCCTTGGGGCCGCCCAAGCTCGACCGGGTTGAGATTCGCTTCATCACCGACCCCAACGCGCAGGTAGCCAATCTCCTCTCCGGCGATGTCGATATGATTAACTCACCGGGCGCCCGGGCCCGCGAGGCGGTCATCGCGCGCGATCAATGGGCAGCGACGAACGAAGGCTACATCAAGACGTGGAGCTCGAATTCTTCGTACCTGGACTGGCAGTTCCGCGAGGTGCCCAACTGGCAGCGAGCGGTGACAGACATCCGGGTCAGGAAGGCCCTCCTCCACGCGCTCGATCGCGATGCCCTCACGGAGGCCATCAATCTCGGTTTCGCGCCCGTAGCCCAAGCCTTCATCCTTCCCGAGGACCCGCTGTACGCCGATGTGGACCGGGTCATCACGAAATACCCGTACGATCCCAATCGATCGGCCGCCTTCCTGACTGAGGCTGGCTGGAGACGCCCAGTGAGCGGCGGCCAGGCAGTGAACTCGGCCGGCCAATCGCTCGACCTCGAGACCTACTCGAACGCCGACCAGGAACGCGCCGCGACGATCATTGTCGACAACTGGAAGGCCGCGGGGGCCAACTCATCGCTCTTCATCATCCCGCAGGCGCGCGCACGCGATGGTGAGCTCGGGTCGAATTTCCCGGGTGCGCGAGTAAGCAGCCGGGGCATCCGTCCCGACAACTTCGTCTGGATCGCCGACGAGTTTCCCACCGCGGAGAACCGCTGGACCGGATCGAACCGCGGCAGCTTCTTCGACGCCGAGATTGACCGACTTCAGAACGTGCGGATGACGTCCCTCGACGCGAGCCAACGGCGGGACGCGGCCATCTCTGCCTTGAAACGCCTGACTGAATTGGCGGGCCCCACACCTTTTCTCTACTCAGTCGAGGTGATCATCGCTCGGAAGCACGTGCTCGGCCCGACCGGCGCGGTGCCTTCCCAGAACGGCATGACGTGGAACATCCAGGACTGGGAGCTCGCGCGCTAGTCTCGGTCCCATAGGTGTGCGGTCCGCGCCATCCCGCGGGTGAGCGTCGTACCCGCATAGTCATCCAGCGCCCGCACGCCTTGGCGCACCGCGGCCAGATCCACGCGCACGTACATGGGAATGACTGGTACGTCGTTGGCGAGCACCTCACTCATCTCCTTTATGACCGCCGCCTGCTGGTCGAGGTCGAGGGTCTGGAAGAAGCGATCGAGCAGCGGGTCGAAGGCGGGGTTGCTGTAGCCCATCGGATTGCTTCCACGGTATTGGTTCTCGGCTGAGACCCGACCTCGGGATTCAAACAGACCGAAGACCGCGTCCCCGTTGCTGGAGCGGAACTCCATTCCGGGGAACTTGGCTCGATATTCGCGGTCCTGGGTCAGATTGGCGGGGACAATCTCCTCCTCGACATTGACGCCCAGGACCTGCCTCCACAGCTGCGCCACGAGGGTGGTTTCTTCGGTGGCACTGCTGCTGCCACGGAGGTACATCTGCACTGGCTCGCCGCCCTGGTTCACCAGACGACCGTCGGGTCCACGCCGCCAGCCCACCTCGGCTAACTCTTGCAGCGCTCGCGTCGGGTCGTAATGGTAACGAGCCAAGGGTTGGCCCACGATGGGTCCGCGGGGATCGTTCTTGCGGAGGAAGGAGTCGGCCTCGGTGTCGGGCAGCCCCGGCAAGGAAAACTGCCGGATGGCGTCGCGGTCTAGGCCGTAGTAGAGCCCCCGTCTGGCTCGCGCGTCCCGCGGCAGCTCGGGGGTACGTGCCCAGTCTGGATTGAGCTGGATCATGGCATAGCGGAGGTTTTCGATTCGGGACAGGACCGAGCCCCCGCCACTCTCCTTCCAGTTGTCTCGGAGCTGGATGGCCAGACCGGTCGGCAGCGCTTCTTCAGACGCGATATCGACCGCGCCCGCCAGGAGGTTAGCGAACAGCGTATTCGCGTTGGGAATGGACTGGATGATGATGCTGTCCACCTTGGGTTTGCCCAAGAAGTAGTCATCGAACCGCTGAAATACCTGGGTGTTCCCTAACCCGAAGTCGGTCAACCGGAACGGTCCCAGGTGCACATACCCAGACGTCCAGTAGGGATTGGTCATGAACGCCTCTTTGTCGTCGCGAGGCACGTCTGCGAGCAGGTGCTTGGGGTACGGCCAGAGGTCGCTCAAGCTGAGCTCGAGATATTTGAAGAAGGGAGCCTGCCAGATGATGACGGCGGTGTGCGCATCTGGCGCCTCGATCGATTCGATCCGGGGGATGGCTATCCCACCTCCGCTCGGTATCTCCTTCTGTATGGGGAGGCTGAAGGCCAGGTCTTCTGCCATGAACGGCACCCCGTCGTGCCATTTGATGTTGTCTCGCAGGGTCCAGGTCACCTGCATGCGGCCGTCGGGTCGGATCACCACGCTTCCATCGGTGAGCGACGGAAGTTTGGCCGCGAGCCGGCCCTCGATGCCCCCGTGGCGGTCGTTGGTGATGAGCGCCTCAGAGTGGATGGGCGCCAGGGCAGACCCTCCACCGCTGGCCTGCTCAGTGTGCCCATAGACCTTCACCGGGGCCAATGCGGCCACCACGATTGTCTTGGGCGCAGACGGGGCCGCCGGCGTCGTCCCGCTCGTCGCAGCTCCGCCCCCCACTGGGACGCATCCGACCAGAAACAGGGCGCACCAAAGCACAATCCGCCGCGTCACCACAGGTTGTCCAGCCCTATGAATTCTGCCGCTGCGGCCGGTTCCCACGGAAATCGAACTGGACACCACGCTTGAGTAGCTCGCCCCGGGCGTCGCGGTTGGTATCCATGACGACCCTGAGCTCGATGTGATAGCCGTCGGGATCGTCGACCGTCATCCACATGCTGTTGCTGGTGCCCATGTTCGCGAACCGAATTGGGATCCCGAACTGGTTGAAGCGCTCAACCCAGGTGTCCCAGTCATCCTGCTTGATGGCATAGGCATGGTGCTGACCTTCGCTGCCGGGCATGGGCTGGTACTCTTCGTTCGTGCGGAAGAAATCGATTCGTACGTTCGCGAGCGTCACCGACGTGGGCCCTCCAGGCCCGCCCTCCCGCCGCTCGATCGGCTTGGCGCCCAGCACTTCGGTGTACCAGCGCTTTGTGCGCTCGATGTCCGTAGAAACCAGGGTCCAGTGGTGCATACGCTCAATAACTGGCGCCTCGGTCGTTACCGCCATGATTGTCCCCTTCCACCCGGTTGCGGCGTACTTTGAAGCAAGCGCAGCGCACCCGTCAACCTCGGGCCGTCGTTTACGCTTCCTGGCTCCACCAGCGGATTACTCCCTGGATATTGGACGGGAGCCAGGTGCTGAAGCTGGCCCAGGTCCCATAGCGGGGGGCCAGCTCACGGCGAATCGCTTCGACCATCTCCTCAGAGTTATCTGCCAGGCCGGCGGCTCTCGCGGCTCGGACGCCGGCCATCAGGTCCTGGAGATACTCGCGATACTCGCGCGCGTCTTCGCGGGTGCCGGCGATCCTACCTTCGATGGCGTGACCAAACAGGACCGTGTCCCAATCGGAGTCTGCCTCTAAGCGGGCGATGCAGTCCACGATCCCCTGCGGCGGCCCGGTCGGAATGTCGGCGTAGGGCAGACTGCGGGGGCGCAACAGGTCGACGGCATTGAGCACATTGCGATAGCGGACTGAGATACAGGTGTCGCTCGGTTGGAGCGCGTTCCAGCGGAGTTGAACCGTTTTGCCCCCTAGCTCGAGATCGAGCGCGTCATCGAACGTGATAGTCGGCACCGGAGCTCGGGGGTCGGGGCGCGCAACTAGTTCGCTCGCGGTGTTGCGATGCCCGACGAACTCGGCGGTGTCGGCAAAGACGATGCCTCCTGACCCATGATCCTCCGCGCTGCGGCTGTACACGAGGTAGCGAACGGGTTGATCGGTTACCATCGCGATCGCCGCCTTCAAGGCGTCCGGCGTTCGGCGTCGGTTGCCTCCACCGATCGCATCGACCACAATCACGCCCTGGTCAGTCGTGATGAACACAGAGATGTATCCCCCGCTCCGAAACGCGTAGGTATCCTCGTTGAAACGCGTCAACTCGATCAGCGACTCAGGGAACATCAGATTCCACCTCCGCAACCTCGACGAGCCAGGCTTAAGCGAACCTCGGTTTGACCACACCAGCCTATCTTGTAGTCTTCGCGGCGCTTCAGCTCAAGAAGGCCGCATCGCTGGGGTGTTGACGCCCATCCCGGGCCGGGCGGTCGGCGTGCCAACTTTGGCGAACTCCACCTCCAGGTCCGGCGGCAGCGAGTAGTCGCGCCAACCCTCATGGCGGCCATAGCCATGGTCGTAGTTCCAAACGGGCACGTCGTAGAGCATACCGGTCACACCGCGCGCGTCCTGCCCGGCCAGGAACAAGGTGACCGGCACCACGTGCTCGCACACCGCCGGCCGCTGGCCGACCGGTTCTCCGCGCTCCATCTGGCCGCGGGCGTTCTCATCGAACCACGAGCCCCGAGTGTGCCCGGGCATGATGGCGTTGACCGCC
>DASXTD010000070.1:0-2780 GCA_036505655.1 Chloroflexota bacterium | reverse complement strand
GCGACCGGGTCGGCCGTATGACGGGGACACGCCCTTCGCGAGGGGATGTAAATAGGAGCCGAGGACGGAGGAGAGATCGTTGCTGATATCATTCGGAATGACATCACGTAAAGGCTGGATCGCCGCGTCTCTGGGAGCCGCATTTGCCCTGGCGGCCTGCAGCAGCGCCACCCGGGAAGCGGCGGGAGCCTCCCCACAGCCCACCGCCGGCGATCAAAGCGAGCTCTCAGCCATCGCCAAGGCGAAGGCCGACAGCGTCCGCCATCCCTATACCCAGGCGGACGTGGACTTCATGTCCCACATGATCGGCCACCACGCCCAGGCCATCGTCATGGCGGGCTGGGCGCCCACCCACGGCGCCAGCGGCTCGGTGCGCATACTGGCCGAGCGGATCATCAACGCGCAGCAGGACGAGATCGCGACGATGCAACGATGGCTCCAAGATCGCCGGCAGCCGGTGCCGGAGGCACGCCCTATGGGGATGAAGATGATGATGCATGGCAGCGAACATGAGATGCTGATGCCCGGCATGCTCACCGAGGCCCAGATGCAGCAGCTGGACCAGGCACGGGGACCGGAGTTCGATCGGCTGTTCCTGACCTTCATGATCCAGCATCACAGCGGTGCCGTCACCATGGTGAAGCAACTATTCGGGACCTATGGCGCCGCCCAGGACGAAACCGTGTTCAAGTTCGCCAACGACGTCAACGTCGATCAGTCCACCGAGATCGCTCGGATGGAGCGCATGCTCGCCGCCCTTCCGCCCGGATAGCGGTCCCCTGAAACCCGTCTTCCCGTTCGTCCGTAGGCGCCACTCGGAAGAAGGCTATTGGCTATGGGCTATTCGCTACGGGCTAGTAGCTAGGAGCCATTCCGGTGCATGGAACAGCCCATAGCCGACAGCCATAGCCACTAGCCAACAGCCAATAGCCAACAGTCAATCGCCCCCAGGAAGGAAACCAGCATGGTATCCGCCAGACTCGTCTCGCTGTCGCTCGCTCTCGGGCTCGTGTCCCAGGCCGCTTGCGCCCACTCGACCTCATCGGGCGCCGGTTCCCCGTCGCCAACGGAACGCATGGCCACCAGCGCGCCCAACCCGGATCCGCGCGTGGGCCTCCGCGCCGGGAAGATGGATGCCCAGGAAGCGGTCTGGAACCTGGGGGTCCTCTCGAGGACGCCGCCATCGGAGCAGTTCGTGGACAAGACCAACTCCGACCTGGCCTTCACCGGCCACTACGCGATCCAGGGCAACTACAACGGGTACCAGGTGTGGGACATCAGCAATCCGCGCCACCCCGCGCTGAAGGACGCGTACGTCTGCCCGGCTTCGCAGAGCGATGTCTCGGTGTACAAGAACCTATTGTTCGTCTCCGGCGAGAATCTCTCCGCCCGTCTCGACTGCGGGACCGAGGGGGTGCAGGACACGGTCAGCTCGGAGCGGTTGCGCGGCATCCGGATCTTCGACATCAGCGACATCGCCCATCCGAAGAACGTGGGCAACGTGCAGACCTGCCGTGGCTCCCACACCCACTCGCTGCTGGTCGATCCCAAGGACCCGGAGAATGTGTACGTCTACATCTCGGGCTCGTCCCAGGTGCGTTCGCCCCGCGAGCTTCCAGGCTGTGTGGCTGTGATGCCTTCCAAGGATCCCAACTCGGCGTGGTTCCGCATCGAGGTCATCAAGGTGCCGCTGGCCCATCCCGAGCAGGCGGCGATCGTCAGCTCGCCGCGGATCTTCAACGACCTGGTGGCCCCCCCACGGCACGGCGAGACGCGGGAGGACAGCGTCGCCGCCGCCAAGGAGATAGCTGAGGCGAAGGCAGAGGGTCAGTTCATCGCCACGATTCCGGGTCATGGGGATCAGGTGATACGCCCCGAGCAAAGCCGCGCCATGCTGGACAGCATCGTGAAGGCACGGAACGGGACCGGCGAGCCGACGGCGGCGGACAGCGCCACGTTGCGCCAGCGGATTCCCGCGATGGTCGCCGCGATGGTGGGTCAGCAACCGGACAGTGGCAGCGGGCCCACCCAATGTCACGACATCACCCTCTATCCGGCGATCGGGCTGGCCGGCGGTGCCTGCGCGGGCTACGGGCTGCTGCTCGACATCCGGGATCCGGTCCATCCCACCCGTATCGGCGCCGTGTCCGACTCGAACTTCTCCTACTGGCATTCCGCAACCTTCAATAACGACGGTACCAAGCTCCTCTTCTCCGACGAGTGGGGCGGGGGCGGCCAGCCGAAGTGCCGGAAGACGGACAAGCGCGAGTGGGGGGCGGACGCGATCTTCTCCCTCCAGAATCGACGGATGCAATTCCAGAGCTACTACAAGCTGCCCGCGCCGCAGACGCCGCAGGAGAACTGCGTGGCCCACAACGGGTCACTGATCCCGATCCCGGGTCGGGACGTGATGGTGCAGGCCTGGTATCAGGGCGGCCTCTCGGTGTTCGACTGGACCGATGGCGCGCATCCGAAGGAGATCGCCTTCTTCGATCGCGGGCCGGTGGATTCGACCAAGATGGAGAGCGGGGGATACTGGTCCACCTATTGGTACAACGGCGTCATCGTCGGCTCCGAGATCTCGCGCGGCCTCGACATCTTTGAGCTGAAGCCGAGCGGGTTCATTTCCCAGAACGAGATCGAGGCGGCCAAGTCGGTACACCTGGACTACTTCAACACCCAGGGACAGGTCAGATTGGTCTGGCCGGCGACCTTCTCGCTGGCGCGCGCGTATCTGGACCAGCTGGAGCGGTCGAAGGGCTTAGATGCCGGGAAGATCT
>DASXTD010000069.1:0-3263 GCA_036505655.1 Chloroflexota bacterium | reverse complement strand
CGAACCGCTTTCCTGCATCAGCTCGCGTTTGGCAAGGCCAAAATCCAGGACAACCGCCCGACCCTCCTGGGTGACGATCACGTTGTTCGCTTTGAGGTCGCGGTGAATGACCCCCTTGTGATGGGCATGTGCGAGCGCCTCGGCAATTTGTGTCCCGATTCGAAGGATGGTTTCGAGCGGCAGACCTCCGGAAGGGATTGCCTCCGACAATGGCCGGCCGTCGAGAAGCTCCATGGCGATGTAGACGTGGTCATCCGCCTCGCCGGCTTCGTAGACGTGGCAGATATGGGGATGGCTGAGCGCGGACGCTGTCCTGGCTTCCCTCAGTAATCTGGATCGGGCCGCTTCGCTCCCTACAGATTCGTCGGGCAGGAGTTTGAAGGCTACGTCGCGGTCGAGCTGCGCGTCATGCGCCCGGTAGACGACGCCCATTCCTCCGGCACCCAGCCGTTCCAGGATGTGGTAGTGGGAGATCGTCTTTCCGATCAGGGTTTCCACATGGCTCCCGGGGTGGGCGGCGCCGCTAGTGCCGCCGCTTGCTGCGGTCCAGTGGCGGTGCACAGGCGTCGCAGATTCACCGGCCTTGGAGACTCCACCACTCCATCGCTTGCTCTTCGCTCCACGGCTCCACCGGAATCGCGCCGAGTGCCTGGCCAAGGTGCGCAGCGCTTCGCGGACGATCATCGGGATCTTTCGCGAGACAGGCGAGCACAAGCCGCTCCAGCTCCGGCGGCACGGGCAGCTCGGTCCGCTCGGAGGGCGGCACCGGCTGATCGTGCAGGTGCCTGGCGATCATCTGCATCGGGTTTGCCGATTCGAATACCAAGTGTCCGGTGAGCAGGTAGTAGGCAACGCATCCCAGCGCGTAGAGGTCCGCGCGGCCGTCGATCGTCTTGCCGAGTGCTGCCTCGGGCGGCATGTAGGCAGGTGTCCCGACGGCGAGGCCCTCGGCGGTGGCAAGGGAGTGCTCGGGGCTCATGTCGGCTACGGACTTGACGAGGCCAAAGTCGAGCACCTTCACGAAGTCGTGGCGGAGCCCGAGCCGTCCGATGTGAATGTTGGCCGGCTTGATGTCGCGGTGGACCAAGCCGGAGGCATGGGCCTCTTCCAGCGATTCGCAAACCTGTCGGAGGATGTGGATCACTCGAGGCGCGGGAAGCGGCCCCTTGCTGCGAATCAGCGACTCGAGATCCATCCCCTCCAGAAACTCCATTACGAAATAGAGGATCCCGTCCGCCGTGACACCGAAGTCGTACAGCTCGACGGTGTGCGGGGATCTCAAGTTTGCGGCGGCCTCCGCCTCGCGCCGGAAGCGCTTCGCCGCAACCTTGTCTCCCTCTCCATCGCCGCCTCCGATCGTTTCGGGACGAATCAGTTTGATTGCGGCCGGTCGGGCCAGCATGCGGTGGGTCGCCTTGTAGACTTCGCCCATGCCACCGCGCCCCAGAAGCGCGCCAAGCTGGTAGCTGCCCATCTCACGCTCCTTGGTCACCTGTTGGCCCAGTCTCGTCACCACATGCGAGATCACCACCGCGACGCCCACGAGCAGGTAGTCGGTGTAGTGCATCACGAGCACATTGCTGACCGGGCCGAAGGTCCATGTCCCACGCGCCCTCGCGATCAGCATGGCCAGAGGGTTCATGGAGACTGCGATGAGTCCGGCGACCAGTGTCTTGGTCGGAGAGCTCGGCACGATCGCGGCGAACATCAGCACGACGACTCCGATCCAAGAAATCAGGGGAAAGATGGGCATGTTCCTTGGCCACCCTGCCGAGTGGGAAATGAGGCCGAGGGAAAGCCCGGTGAGCACCATGTAGACGAGGCCGAGATCCAGAAGGAATTGGGGGCTCTTGTCGCTCTTGCGCGTATAGAAGTAGAGGGCAATGGACAGGAGCGCGCTCACGGCTGCGATCAAGTCGGTTACGTCCAGGCGCGTCCAGCGCGTATCTCCGGGAGGGGTCGTGGCCCGGACTACAAGGTGGTCGAGGGCCGGCGCGACAACCCAGAGAACCGCCGCGAGAAGCGACAGGATTCCCAGCCGGCGCGATGCTTCCCTCATGAGATCGTCCGGGAGGGAGCGCTGGCGGCGCGGGCCGGGGCGACCGACCGGTGTGGTGCCCGGGGGTGGGCCGATCAGGCTAGGGGTGTGTGCCATTGCATCCGCATTCATCGTGCATCCGGATCGAACCCCTCGACCATGACAACATCCGACACGGTCTGACTCAGGGCGCACACAAAAGTGCGCCCGTCCTCGCTAGCCGAAAAACCCCAGCGCGCCTCGCCAGGCAGATCCGGCCAGGGCAGTGAGCGCACGGCTCCGGACTCGGCTGAAATTTCTAGAACTGTGTGCGGCGGCGTGAAGAGGATCGCGAAGATTTTCCTTCCGTCCATAGCCCAGTCTAGGGGAAATGCCTGTTGGGGTCCCCTAAGCAGGCGCTTGGACGGGTCCCGCGCGTCAACCACATAAAGACCGGAAGTTCCGTCACCGGGATTCCCGTTGAGCGCCACTCGACCCCCATCAGGCGAGACACGTGGAAAAAACACCGACCCAAGCGCGCCCTCAGGGATGAGTGTCCACGTTCGGCCGGTCTCGGGGTCCAACGCGTCGATACGCCGGTTCCCGGGTGCGTTGTAGAGAATCCCCTTCGTCCGGGACCAGTTCAAAGGTGTCCCGCTGTTCACTAGGGTTTGGGAGTAGCAGTGCGGCATGAGCCCATCGGCCCCAACGACCCACACCCGCGGGACACCGCCCTGCTCACCAGCAAATGCGATTCTCGATCCGTCGGGAGACCATACGGGACCAGTGACCGAACGGATCCCATGGGTAATCTGGTGGGGGTCCCCGCCGTGGATGGAGGCGGTCCAGACATTGGGCCCATCGCTCCCTCCGCGCACGAAAACGATCCTGTCTACCGCGGGCGAGACATCGGGATCCGAATTGCCAGCCGTGCCCGACGTGATGGGTTCGCTTCGGAATCTCGCCGCTCGGCCACTCTCTTCCCAAGTCAGCCTCCACAGATTGGAGTACTTCAGTGACCGTGTGTAGGCAAGCCTTCTCCCGTCTCTCGAGAGTGAAGCAGCAACCAGATCAAGTCCCCTGAGGAGCACAATCGGTCTGCCAATCGGCGTCCCGCGCTTCGGATCGATCCGGATCTTGAGAAGGTTGACGCCTTCTCCCTCCGACGGTCGAAAGTAGCGAATCGCATCGCCCTTGGCCGACCATGTGGCGCCCGAGATCCTAGCGCTATCCTCCCATACCTTCT
>DASXTD010000068.1:0-4151 GCA_036505655.1 Chloroflexota bacterium | reverse complement strand
GTACAACGCCCGCATGATCGCCGAGCGAAGCTCCTGGCCCGCCGACAAAATTCGGGACGAGTTCATCCAGGAGCGCAACGAAACCTTAAAGCTCGTCGATAGCATGCAGGATGACCAGCTCGATCTCGCCATGAATCATCCCCGCCGCGGCCGCATGACTGTCGAGCAGATCCTCGGCCACATGACCGAGCATATGCACGGTCACGTCGCCGAGATCACCGCCGCGAAGGAGGCCGCCCGATGATGACTCAGAGCACCCAGAACGCTTTAAACGGCAACGGCCATGCCGAGGCCGACTGGACCGACTTCGTCCACACCGGCCCGGGCACGATCGCCGGAGCCTACCTCCGCCGCTTCTGGCAGCCCGTCTTCCGTTCTCAGGACCTGAAGCCAGGTAAAGCCGTGCCCATCAAAGTCATGAGTGAAGACCTAACCCTCTACCGCGGCGAGAGCGGTGCCACCCATGCCCTGCCGTTCCGCTGCGCCCACCGCGGCACGCAGCTCTCCACCGGCTGGGTCGAAGGTGACAACCTTCGCTGCCGCTACCATGGCTGGACCTACAACGCCTCCGGCCAGTGCGTCCAGCAGCCCTGCGAGCCCACTCCCTTCGCCGAGAAGGTCCGTCTCCGCGCCTATCCCACCCAGGAGTATCTCGGCTTTGTCTTCCTCTACATGGGCGAAGGCCAGGCTCCCCCGCTCCCTCGCTACCCGCAGATGGAGACCGAGGGCGAGCTCGACGTTAGCTCCGGTGTTCGCGGCTGCAACTACTTCACCAACGTTGAGAACGCCGTGGACGAGCTCCATCACTACTTCGTGCACTGGCAGCGTCGCACGCCGGTCGGCGACCAGGTAATCCCGCGTATGAACGCCGAAGAGACCGATTACGGATTTCGCATCATCCTGAACCAGCCGGGGGACGACCGCGTCTGGACCTGGCACTGGCACATGCCCAACATCCTCCAGATGAACACCTCAGACTTCGACCAGGCCCTGCATTGGCGCGTCCCTATCGATGACGAGAGCCATCTGATTCCCACGTGCACACGCATCCAGCCCGGTGCCTCGGTTCGCGGTGGAGAAGGCGGCGCTCAGGCCGATCCGACCGAGCACAGCAAGATGGTCGCCGAGATCTCGCAGAAGATCCGGTCAGGTAGGATGACGGTCGAGGACGTCGATCTCCGCGCCGGCGCCTATTTCCCGGTCGGCGACGACGTCACCCAGCTAGGCCAGGGGGCTATTCCAGACCGAGCGAGCGAGCGCCTGGGCGCCTCCGACGTTGGGATCATCATGCTGCGCAACTTGTGGAAACGTGACTTGCGTGCCCTCTCGGAAGGCCAGCCCACGAAAGAATGGCAGCACTCCGTCGAGGGCTTGATCGCCACTCCTCGCCTCTACGCCCGCGGCACCGTCTAGGCGGGCTCTCCCTCCAGGTTCGTCCCCCTCTCCCTCTGGGAGAGGGTAGGGTGAGGGCGTGACCCCTCAACCAGTTTGGGCGAGGTTTCATGAAGGGGAAGCCAACTCCATTGCCCCACCGGCAGCGGGCCTTGCCCCCCTCAACCTTCTGGGCGAGGTTACAGGAAGGGGAAGCCAACTCCATTGCCCCTACGGCAGCGGGCCCTGCCCGCCTCAACCATCTGGGCGAGGCTTTAGGAGGGGGAAGCCACTTCTATTGCCCGACCGGCATCGGGCACTGCCCGACAGCTGTTGGACTGACAGTTGAACGGCCGCGCCAGGCCACGGCTCACCATGTCGATGTAGCTCTGCACGAATGTGTCGATCGGCTCGGCCTCAGGATCTCGCACGACCCCAATCGGCTCCAGGCCTTGCTGCACCTTCTCGATCTCGCGCTTTAGCACTTCGCGGTAGAGCACCACGCCGCGATCGGCCGTCCCCAGGCGCTCATGCGGCCGATTCGAAATCGGCCCTTGCGTCTCCATCGCCATCACGTCCTGGAAGATCAGCTCGACCATGCTGTGCTGAGCCACTGGATGGATCGCATCCGTTCGGCTCTTCCCCGTCGCCGCGAAGTAGTACTCCACGGGTCGGTCCCCTAGATTCCCACTCGGTACGTCCATGTACATTCGGTATTGCAGCGTGTGCGTGTCGTCCACCGGTACCTTGACCGACAAAATGTTGAAGATCCGCTGGGATCCGGGAAACGGAATCAAATCAGCGTCGTCGAATCCGTCCCGGTGGATCTGTCTGCGCTTGATGCCGAAGGGCGTCTCGGAATATTCGATGCTAACTAGCTCGTCTACTCGGCCTCGAGTCGTGTTCGGCGCCCGATCCGTCGCGTGCGGAGCGAAGTTTCCTCTCCCGGTTTGCTGATGGAGGATCACGACGTGCGACTGGTCCACGTGGTTCTCCGCGTCCTGCAGCCAGTTGCAGTCCAGCGGCATCAGATCGATGGCGTCGATGCGGCCCATCTCCATAATGTCGTACCGAGGCAGCTCAGGCGCCGGAGCCGGCCCCAGGTACGCCCAGTACAGTCCGTAGTGCTCCCGCACCGGGTAGGCCTTGTGGCGCACCGTCAAATACAGGAGGCTGTCCGTTGGCTCGGCCGGCGTCTCCAGGCAATTCCCGTTCACGTCGTAGAGCCAGCCGTGATAGGCGCACGCGATTCCCCGCTCTTCAACTCTTCCGTATAGGAGGGAGGCGCCTCGATGCGGGCAGTGGTCACCGACTAGGCCGACCCGGCCGCTCTTATCGCGAAACAGCACCAGGTCCTCACCCAGAATGCGGACAAATTTGGTCGGACTCGATTCGCTGATCTCAGGCACCATCGCGACCGGGTGCCAGTAGCGCCGATACAGCTCGCCAGCCGGCGTGCCCGGACCTACTCGCGTAAGCAGCTCGTTTTCTTCCTCGGTCAGCATCGGACCCTCCCTTTGGGCCGCTATCCCAGTTCCCACTGATACGCGTTCCAGACCTGGCCACCCACCACGTTCTTGAGCCGAGCTGGCCCCAGCACGTAATGCTCGCCTGCGAAGAACAGCGGCATCATCGTCAACAGGTCGGTCTGGTGATGCACCATGTCCCCGAGCACGGCCATCCGATCCGCAAATGGAATCGCCGTCTGGTACCGCGCGATCAGCGCATCGAGCTCCGGCGACCCGTATCGGGAGACGTTTCCTCCCGTAAAGTTGTTCTCCGGAAGCGGAATGGCAGTGCTATTGAACGTTCCATCCGGGATCTGCACCCCCCGCGCGATCAGGGAAAACGCCGGGAACAGCGCCCGCGCTTGTCGATCCGTCACCCGCACCGCCGGCAGCACGTCGGTTTGCACGTCCAGGCCGATCTGGTCCCAGGAATTCTTCACCGCCAGCGTCGAGGGGATGTTCAACGCGTTGAGGTCGACGGTGAGGATCTGCACCGACAGTTTCTTCCCGTCCGCCCCCTGCAACACACCGTCGGTGCCCTTCGTATAGCCCAGCTCCGCAATCATTTGCGCCGCCGCCCGTGGATCGTAGGCATAGCGAACCAGGCTCCCCTCGATGGCCCTCCCCTCCGGCGTGTCCGGCCCCACCCACGAGTGCGCCACCGGGCCCAACCCGTAGTTGATCGTGTCCGTCATCTGCTGGCGGTCGATCGCCATCAACAGCGCCCGTCGAAACTGCGCGTTCGCCACGATGGGCGGATCCGGGTTGATGAACTGGGGATAGATCGGCGCTGGTCCTCCCAGGATCCCGCCTGTTTGGACTCGCACGTCCTGGCCGCTGGCCCGGATCGTCAGGATATCCTCCGGGTAGAGCCCATGCCCGATGAACGTCTGCACCGCTCCGGACAGGATGCTGGCCAGCAACGTACGGCGATCCGTAAAGAACCGCACCTCCAGCTCGTCCAATCGCGGCCGCCCCAGCACAAAGCTGTCGTTTGCCACGAGCGTCATGTGGCTGCCCGACGCAAATTCCCGCATCGCAAAGGCGCCCGCTCCTACAAACCCTTCGCGCCAGTAGGGCAAGCCCAGAAAACCCTCTTTGTTGTCCTGCAGCGGCCCCTCCAGAATGTGCTTGGGCAGCAGCCACATCGTCTTGCTGCCACTGAACACCTGATCCGCGTCGGTGTAAATCTTCGTCCACTTCATCACCGCCGTCTGCGGATCTGTCACGTCGATGCCATCCAACGCGGCCAGGTTCGACGGCTTCCCGATT
>DASXTD010000067.1:0-4169 GCA_036505655.1 Chloroflexota bacterium | reverse complement strand
TGGGTGACCTGGTGCATTTGCAGACGGACCAGATCACGGTGTTGCCGCTTTTCTTTCAGGGGTCGGCAGTCGTCGTCGGTTCAACCCGGCTGAAGAACACCCTGGGGGGGTACCTTTATAACGCCCACGAGTGGGAGGTGGACTAGGTGGCCGAAAAGCCGTTCGCCTGAGCTTGTCCAAGGGTCCAGGTGGTTCGACAGGCTTACCACGAACGGTTCCTGGAGCACTTCTGGTTTTTTCGGCCTCACATCCCAGGTCAGCGAGTGAGACATCACGCGAGACTGACCATCCAACGATAAGGGGTGCGGACTATGAGCAACGAACAGAAGCATTTTCGGCTCGGCGTGTTCATGCCGGTGGGTAACAACGGCTGGTTGCTCTCCAAGACCGCGCCGCAATACCTGCCTACGTACCAGCTGAACCGGGATGTCGCGCTGCTCGCGGAGCGGATTGGGTTCGATTATCTCTTCTCAATGGCCAAATGGAGTGGATACGGCGGGGAAACGGACTTCTGGGACTACTCGATCGAGTCGTTCACGTTGATGGCCGCGCTCGCGGAGGCGACCACTCAGATGCGGCTCGTGGCGTCGATCTCTCCGATTCTGATTCACCCAACGATCGTGGCGAAGATGATGGCGACGCTGGACGATATTTCCGGCGGCCGGATCGCCTTGAACATCGTGAGCTCAGACACCGAGTACACCCGCATGGGCCTCTACCCTCAGGATTTCTACTCCTATCGGCACAAGTACCTCGACGAGTGGCTTCGGGTGGTGAAGCTGCTCTGGGCGGGCGATCCCGTGAATTTCGAGGGTGAGTACTTCAAGCTCACGGGGTATGCCTCGAAACCGAGGCCGCTGCAGCAGCCGGGGCCTCCCATCGTATACGCCACATCGTCCGAGGCAGGCTATGGCTTTGTGGTCGAGCAATGCGACGAGGCCTTCGTCGGGTACGGTGACGGTACCGAAATGAACGCCAAGAGCAAGCTGCTCAAGAAGATGGCGGGCGATCTCGGCCGAAGCATCAAGACCCAGACGCTGGTGACGCCTATCGTGGGGGACACCGACGCTGACGCGCAACGGATCATGGAAGGCTATCGAGAAGGCGCCGACCTTGAAGTCATCGCCAAGGTCTACGATCGCGGCGCCTACCAGGGAGACCTGCGTGTGAGAGGCCAGGAGCTTCTCGACCAGGGTTATCCGCAGACGCTCACCTACTATGGAGGGCCGCTCATTGGAGGGCCGGAGCGGGTGGCGGACCTTATCGAAGACGTGGTGGTCAATGGCGACTTCGATGGCATGCTCTGCACCTTCCCGGACTTCATCGACGGGTTGGAGCGATTCGAAGACCTGGTCATGCCTCTACTGAAAAAACGAGGCATCCGGGTCTGAGCAGCAGACTCGCATGAGAAGCATCTGGGCCGGCGTCTTGGGTCTGGCAGCCCTGGTTGTGGGCTGTAGTCCGGGCGTTACCGCACCATCGGCCGGTCCCTCGTCAGAGCCAGCCCCAACGGTTCAGCGGACACTGGCCATGGCGATCGCCGTAGAGCCTGGCTCCCTCTCTTTGCGCCCGCCGCGCGAGACATTCGCCAATTCGGACCACACCCGGATCTTCAATGCGGACTTTGCCATCGCTGATGACCACGCTACCCCGATTCCGTACCTGGTCGAGGCGCTACCGCAGCTCAACTCGGACACCTGGCAGGTGCTTCCCGATGGACGCATGCAGACGACGTACCGTTTGCAGCCGAATCTGACCTGGCAGGATGGCACGCCGCTTACCGCCAGCGACTTCCAGTTCGGATTTCGGGTCTACTCCTCGCCAGGCGTCGGCCTTTCCCTCCAGCCGCCGTTCGTCGCGATGGAGTCCGTAGACACACCTGATGCGCGCACGGTCGTCATTCACTGGAAGCGGACGTACCCTGACGCCGGCCACATGACGGGGAGGGATCGGAACTTCCCGGCCCTGCCTCGCCATCTGCTGGAGGCTGCCTTCAGCGGCGAGTCGGTGGAGAGCTTTCTCTCACACCCCTACTGGTCACGCGAGTTCCTGGGTCTGGGGCCATACCGCGTCGCCGACTGGGAACCCGGTTCGTTTATCGCCGCAGCGGCGTTCGACGGGCATGTGTGGGGGCGTCCCAAGATCGACCGCCTGCACATCGCATTCATCTCCGACTCCAACACGGCTCTGGCCAACCTGCTGAGTAGCCAGCTGGACTTCGCAGGGGGCCTGTTGCGCATTGCCAATGCGGTCACGCTGAGGCAGGAGTGGGAGGCTAGACAGGGGGGAACGGTCTTCTACCAGGTCGCCAACTGGCACGGTGTGGTCGTTCAGTTCCTGCCCGGGCGGACCTCGCCGTCGTCACTCCTGGACCCGCGCGTTCGCAAAGCGCTCGCTCACGCGATCGACCGGTCCGCTCTCAACGATGCGATCTATGCCGGCCTCGCGCTAGAGGCGGACTATCAGCTCCCGCCCAACGGTCAGTGGGGCGATGAGGTCAAGCGAGGTGCGGTTAAGTACGCCTACGACCTCGCTCTGGCGGAGCGCTTGATGCGTGAAGCAGGATTCCAGAGGGCCACCGACGGTGGGTATTCCAGTCCAGGCGAGGGGCCACTCAGCGTGGAACTGATGTCCGGAGGCTCGGACGCTCCTGAGCTGGCGGCGTTATCTAACGGATGGGAGAAGGCGGGTTTCAAGATCAGCCAGCGGGTGGTGCCACCAGCGCAGGCGGTGGATCCTGAAATCAAACTCGGCTACCCGGGGCTGCAAATCACCACGCAACTAGCTACCGAGCGTACCGTGGTCGCGCCGGTCCCTGGCAACATTCCAACCCCGGAGAACGGCTGGCGGGGCGGATCGCAGATCGCCTGGACCAATGCCGAGTACACCCGCCTGGTCGACGAATTCGCTTCCACTTTGGACCGCGCCCGCCGGAGCGAGCAGGTGGTAGGTATGGCGCGCGTGTTTAGCGACAACGTCGCGGCTATCTCGCTCCACTTCCCACCAAGAGTCGTGTCTGCAGCCGCCAGGCTCACGGGTCCGCACGAAGTTCCGCCGGAAGCGAACGTGTTTTGGAACGTCCACCAGTGGGAGCTTCACTAGGACAGAGGAATTACGCTCCGATCAACGGGAGCGGGGGAGAACCGCGGTGGTCCCGTCAGCGGATTGCGTGAATGGGTCAATTGGCGCGAGGGGCGAGTTGGACTAGACTGGCTCTGACGTTGAGGTCGCGGAAAGAAAAGCACGCCGCTTTGTGGGGTGGAACGAATGTTGAAGCTCGGGATCTTCCTGCCAGTGGCCAACAACGGGTGGATCATGTCTTCCACCGCCCCCCAGTTCATGCCCACCTGGGAGCTCAATCGGGACGTCAGCCAGCTCGCTGAGGCCGTGGGCTTCGACTACGTGTTCTCGATGGCCAAGTGGCGCGGGCTGGGCGGGGCCACCCATTTCTGGGACTACAGCGTCGAGTCGTTCACGTTGATAGCCGGACTCGCGGCAGCCACCAACCGGCTGCGGCTGGTCGCCTCGGTGTCCCCGGCGCTGGTGCACCCCGCGGTCATCGCCAAGATGGCGGTGACCATCGACCATATCTCGCACGGGCGGCTGGCGTTGAACATCGTGAGCGCCGGCAACGAGGCCGAGTACTCCCAGATGAGTCTGTACCCCGAGAACTTTGAGTCGTATCGCTACGAGTACACCGAGGAGTGGCTCAACGTTGCGAAGGCGCTCTGGACCGAGCCGAGCGTGACGTTTAACGGCCAATTTTTTCACCTTGAGGACTGCCGATCAGATCCCAAACCGCTTCAGCAGCCGCACCCACCGATCGTGTGCGCGACCAACTCTGAGCGTGGGTTCGAGTTCGTCGCCGAGCACTGCGAAGAAGCGTTCATCGGGGGCACTCTCGAGGATCTGCGCAAGAAGACGGATACATTGAAGGCGATGGCGGCGGACCGGGGGCGTACGGTGGGCACGCAGAAGCACATCAGCGTGATTCAGGCGGATACCGACGCGGATGCGCAGCGGATCGTCGAGCTTTATCGCGAGGGGGCTGACTACGAAGCGATCCAGCAGGTGTACGGGCGGCAACGCAACGGGGCAGCGCCGAGCGAGGAGGAGATGCGCAAGACGTACAACTCGCCTCGCTTCATTCACTACTACACGTCCGCCTA
>DASXTD010000066.1:0-2648 GCA_036505655.1 Chloroflexota bacterium | reverse complement strand
CCGCATCATGGGTGAGGACCTGGTTCTCTTCCGTGATGAGGCAGGCCGGCCAGGCCTCCTGGATCTGCACTGCTCGCACCGGGCGACCTCGCTCTATTACGGCCGGGTTGAAGACGGCGGAATTCGCTGCCCATTCCATGGCTGGCTGTATGACGTAGAGGGCCACTGTATGCAGCAACCGGCGGAGCCGGCTGACAGCACGTTCAAGGACAAAATCCGCCATCCCTCGTACCCTTGCGAAGAGCTGGGCGGGCTGGTTTTCGCGTACATGGGGCCGGCGCAGCTGAAGCCGCTGCTACCGCGTTACGAAGTGCTCGTGCGTGAGGATGGCACGCGTCAGGCCGACTTTTATCCCATCAACAGCAACTATTTACAGAACCTGGAAGGCGCGGTAGACCACCGTCACGCACGCTTCCTTCATGCCCGCAACTGGTCGAAGAACAAGGACCGGATCATGGCGGTGCGACCCCCCGTGGAGACGCGCGAGATGGACTTCGGCATCTGGCGGGAGACCGATTCGGAGGCGCTTGGCCACTATTTCTTGCCAGCTGGGTTCCTGCGAACAGCGCCCAACGAGCGTGGCGGGGGCGATATTCGGAAGACGCAGTCATGGTACGTGCCGGTGGACGATGGGCACTGCCTGCGCTTCCAGGTGGGATTCGCCCCGCTCATCAATGGCCAGGCCTTTGCGTGGCCGGAGCCCAACGATAATCCGCTCATGCCGGGGCCTGAGAACGACTACTTCCGCGACTATGTGAACATCGACACGATCTCGGGCATCGCCTGCGACGCGCCGGGGACCTCACTCAAGGGGCTGCTTGCGCAGGACAGCATGGCGAACGAGTCGCAGGGACCGGTGGTGGATCGCACTCGCGAGCACCTGGGCGAGTTCGACCAGGTAATCATTGACCTGCGGCGCATGATCATGGAGGGCATCGAAGAGGTACAGGCGGGGCGCGATCCGAAGCACATCTTCCGGGACCCCGAGGAAAACGACATCGTTTACGTGCGCGGCGACGCAGCCATGGAATTAGTCTGAGCGCGGTCGGCAGGGCCGACTGCCGGCCGGGCAACTAGGTTCGTTGGGCCCTCAGGAATGATCGCCCCGGAGGAGGTGAAGATGCGTGCTCCCTATCAGGTCATTTCGGCCGACTCTCACCTCGAGATCTCGGCCAACCGGTGGCGAGACCGGGTGCCAGAAAAGTATCGGGACAACGCTCCGAAGACAATTCGGCTGCCGGACGGAAGCGACGCCTGGCAGACCGAGGATGGACGCATTCACCTGGTGAATGGAGCCTCCACGCTGTGCGCGGGGAAACCGTTCGAGGAGTGGCGACAGGAGGGAGCGCAGTACGACACCGCGGCCGGAGCCGGGTCGCCTGAACAGCGGCTCCGAGAGCAGGACGAGGATGGAGTCGACGCCGAGGTGTTCTATCCGTCGGTCAACGGGAGTGGCGTACTGCACGGCATTCGCAACGATGACGCCTACCACGTGGTACTGCGGGCCTATAACACGTGGGTGGCGGAGGAGTACTGCGGCGTGGCCCCAGACCGGCTGATCGGTCTGGGGGTGATCCCGCAGCGGGGCGTGAAGGAAGCGATCGCCGAGATGGAGCACTGCGCCAAGCTCGGATTCAAGGGGGTGTGGATCGGCAAGTTTCCCAACGGCAAGATGCGGCCCTCGCCCCAGGACGACGAGTTCTGGAGCGCCGCGCTGAGCCTGGACATGCCCGTGACCGCCCACGAGAACTTCATCGATCACGGTCCTAAGGAGCGCGCTGCATCCCCGGATGGTCCGAGTGGTCCGCGCCGCGTGGTGGACGGCAAGGAAGCGACGGGGCATCCGGCCGATCTCGCGCAGCGTATCTGCGGCTACGGCGTGAGAAGCGCGGAGGTTGCCTGCCGGCTCGTCATCGATGGCGTGTTCGAGCGGTTTCCGACGCTCCAGATCTACATGGCCGAAAACCAGCTGGGCTGGATCCCCAATTGGCTGGAGCAGATGGACATCATCTGGGGGCGCCAGCACTTTGTGCTGGAGCGCGTCCAGGGATTGAAACGACTCGAGCGGCCGCCCAGTGACTACGTGCGCAGCAACACCCTGTGGGGCTTTATGGACAACCCGCTGGGAGTCCGTATGCGCCACGAAATTGGCGTGGACCGAGTGATGTGGGGGAGTGATTTCCCGCACCAGCCGACCGACTGGCCGCACTCCTACGAGACCATCCAACGCAACATGGTAGGCGTGCCCGCCGACGAGCAGCACCAGATGCTGGTCGGTAACGTGACGCGCTTCTTCCACATGGGGGACACGTTCGAGTCCACCGAAGAGCGAGAGCGCCAGGTGGCAGCGCGAAGAACTGCTTCGGCGGTGCCCGCATCAGTTTGATGGAATTGGCTCGGCTGATCCGGGGGGGCCGGGACCTGTGCCCGCCCGCGTCGAGCCGCATTTCATGCGGTGGCGGCCGCCCACAAGGGGCGCCCCTACGAAGACGAACGCGACCATTGGTTCACAAACTGAGTTAGGAAAGGGAACGATCGATGAAAAGCGCGACTGAGAAACGGAAGCTACTGCGACAGCTCCTGGCTGGAAGCGACATCGTGATGGCCCCTTCGTGCGGGACACCTTTGGAGGCACGACAGATCGAGGA
>DASXTD010000065.1:0-4290 GCA_036505655.1 Chloroflexota bacterium | reverse complement strand
ACGCAACTTGCCGCTCTGGATCATGTCCGGTCGGGCGACGATGCCGCCGGCACCCCCCCGACCCTCACGGGCGGAACCGTGATCGGCGGCCATGACCATCGGCTTTTGAGGATCGAGTGCTGCGAAAAACTCGTAGCTGGGTCCCTGGGAAGCAACTTCCAACTCGTCTTTGGCGAGCAGGGGGACCATCTCGCGGCGCCCGCCCAGCTCGACGAGCTCGACATCAAGCCCATGGCGCTTGAAGTGGCCACGCCCGAAGGTGGATAGCGTCACGTTCGCGTAGATCTTGCCGGTGCCGTTGTTCACTCCGACTCGGATCGCTGCCACTTGCTCCTCCTACTGTTTGCCCTCGTTCCTTCTCTACGCTCGTAATTCGCGACTCGCGCATTCTTCTATTCCGTCATTCCCGCGAAAGCGGGAATCCACGCCGTGGACGGTCCCTAGATTCCCGTTTTCGCGGGAATGACGGAAGGGGCAAGGTTCCGCGCTACTCGATACAGATCATGCCCGGCGGCCGGGACGACAGACGCTCGGCGCCGTTCTCGCCAATGACCACCGTGGCGCCAAAGTTGAACCGCCAGCGGGCGTCGGGGGTCTGTGCATAGGGCTTCCAGACGAACGCGTTGCCCTTCTGGAGAGCCAGATCGCGGATACTGGAGCCGCTCGCACGCGCGGTGATCAGTGGGCCATCATCGCCCATTCCGCGTCCGTGCAGGGTGATGGCCGTGTTCAAGCCCGGCCGCTTGGAGAAGCCGTTGGTGAAGTCGATCAGCTCGCCGAATGTGACTCCGGGCCGCATGCGGTCGAGGCCAGCTTCAAAGACTTCGCGCTGGAGATCGATGAGCGGTTGCCAGTCCTGGGGGAGGGGCCCGAGCAGGATCGGCTGGACCTCCTGCGAGAGCATGCTGCCAAAGATCGCGGTGACCTCGTTGTTGACCAGCTCACCCGCCTTCAGCCGGCGGCCGACCGGCGGCACGGTGGAGCGGTGCTGCACCTCCTCGTGGCCCAGCGGCCCAGTCTCGAGCGCCCAGTCGTAGTAGGCGCTGCCCAGCTCGAGCATACGTTCGGTGACGCTGGCGTAAAGCACCGCTTCATCCAGGCCCGGCCTGGCCAGCTCGACCATACGCTCGACTCCGGCTTCGGCGAGAGCGGCAGAGCGCCGCAAGCACTCGATCTCTTCGTCGCTCTTCACGTAGCGAACGAAGCCCACCACGTCCGTGGCGTCCTCGAACGTCGCGTGAGGCAGAGCGCCCTTCACATCTTGCGCGTAGGGGGTGTGGACGACCACGCCGCCGGGAGCACGTACGTGGGTGACGGTGCCGCCCTTGAGCCCGACCACTCCGATGCGCGCCCGCTCCATGCCGGCGTCGAGCAGGGCCTGCGCGCTGAGCTGGGCCCACTCCCGGTTGGCGTAGCGGGTCTCGCGGATCCAGGCGTTCGTGGCGCCTTTGTGGTCCTGGATAACGATCGGCAGCCGGCCGTCCGTGGGCATGACCACCACGGCAGTGGTAAAGCCAGTCAGGTACTCGCCGTCCAGGCCATCACCCAGGGGAACAAAGACGCAATCAAGACCGGCGGCCGCGCCCCGCTCGCGGACCGCCTTCCAGCGACGATCGCGCTCGGCCACTGAGTAGCCCTTCCACGTCAAATCAGCTGCTGCTTCCATGGCTCCTCCAGCGTCCTACAGCCTGGCCGTTGTCTCGATCTCGATGAGCTTTCCCTCGGTCGAATATCCGTCGACGAAGCCGAACTCCACCTGGGGAATGTCCGCGTCCACCTGGTGGGCGAGGAGTTGCTGCAGCTCCGCGAGGGACTGGCTGCGATGCAGGTAGCAGGAAACCCGCTCCACCTTCCCCCACGAGGAGCCGGCGTCCCGGAGCGACTCCGTAATCCTGGGGAGAATGTCCGCCAACTGCTCCGCCAGCGTGGGCAGGACAGCCGTGACCCCGGATAGAAAGACAAGCCCATCGTAAGAGCAGTACCGCGCGGGGACGATCGGGGGATCGTACTCGGCCGCCAGTTTCCTCGCAGCCCCGTCTGCGGGCCGAAGGGCAAGCAACTCGATCGCCACCCGTCCCTCGGATTCAAAAAAGTGGGGTGCGATGAAGCTCGAGCTCGCGGATCGCGCCAGACCAGTGAGAGTCTGCGCCCGCTGCTTCGAGCCCTCGTCCCGACTGGAACGGTCGTGCGCCCAGAGCCGCGTACGGACTGTATTCGCCAGGGAGAGATCGAGGGCATAAAGCTCCTCCTCGATGCGGCCAAAGGCCTCTCCCGTCTCCTCGGCCACGGACCCGGCGGGGCGTCCCTCGCAACTCAGAGCCACGAATTCCTTATTGAGCCAGCGAACGACCGAACTATGCATCTGAGGCCCCCTTCAACCAGTGATCGAGACAAACCCTGGGGCGCGGTCGAAGAGGGACTCGCCGCCCTTCTCGGTAACGACGACGTCGCCGCCCCATTGGAAGTCCAGACGGCCATCCAATGAGATCACTGAAGGCTTGAAGACCCAGGCGTTGCCCTTCTCGACCAAAAGCGAGCGGACCTTTTCGCCCTTGGCCCGGGAAGTGAGTAGCGGGCCGTCATTGCCTGTGCCGCGGCCGTGCATACTAAAGATGGTCTGGACACCGCGGCTCTCGCCGAACTTGGCGCCGAAGTCGATGAGGTCGCCGAAGGGCGTGCCGGGCTTCATGCGCCTCAGCCCTTCCTCAAAGAATTCCCGCTGGATGTCCGCGAGGCGTTTCCATTCGTCGGGAATCGGCCCGAGAATGATGGGCTGAACCTCCTGGGCGACCATGCCACCCCAGATGGCGGTGACCTCGTTAGTGATCAAGCTGTTGGGCTGGAGTCTGCGGCCGATGGGCGGCTCGGTAAATCGATCGCCGGCGCCATCGAGGGGACCGGTTTTGAGAGCCCAGTGGTAGTTCTCGCTGCCGAGCTCGAGCATGGCGCGAGTGACGCGTGCATAGAGGACCGCTTCGTCCACTCCGGGCCGCGCGTTCTCGATCATCTCGTCGATCCCGACCTCGGCGATGGCGGTGGCCCGTCGCAAGCAGGAGATCTCCTCACTGCTCTTCACGTAGCGGAGCAACCCGATGGTGTCAGTGGCGTCCTCAAAAGTGGCGTCGGGAAGGCGGCGGATCGCTTCGTCGAGCGGTCCATGGATGGCGACGCCACCGTAGGCCCGCACGTGGGTGACCTTCCCGCCGATAAGGCCGGTGACGCCGATGCGGGCGCGCTCCATGCCGGCCGCTAGCAGCGCTTCGGCAGTGGCGGCGGTCCAATCGCGGTTGGCGGGGCGGCTGTCGGTGAACCAGGCGTTGCCGACGCCGCGATCCGTCACGACAGTGGGAGCCCGGCCGTCCGTGGGGAGAATGAAGACGGCGTCTTCCATCTGCGTGAAGTAGCGGCAGTCAGCCCGGTTGCCGCGGGCGTTAGCCGACGACGGGCGCAGATTTCGGGGCGCAGCGCTCGGCGGAATCAAGATGCAACCAAAGCCGGCACGGGCTCCGGCCTCCCGGGCGGCGTTCCAGCGCCGGTCGCGCTCGGAGAGCGAGTAGCCAGTCCAGGTTGAGTCCGCTGCAGGAGTTAGTTGGGTGCGCGCCATATTCCCCCTCTCCCTAGCCCTCCCCCGCCAGGGGGGAGGGGATGTTTGCTCCTCTCGAACCTTCCCCTTCAATTGTCCAAGAAGAAAACGCCCTCACCCCACCCTCTCCCAGAGGGAGAGGGAAGTGCCCCTATTGGATGTCCCACTCGAGGACGTTCCACATGTCCTGGGCTTCCAAGGCGGACATCTTGATACCGGAGAAGCCCTGTCGGAAGACGCGGGCGTGGATAGTGAAATAGAGCGATAGGCTTGGCAGCTCCTGGGTCTGGTACGCGACTAGATCGTGGTAAAGCTGGCGCTGCTGGGCGGGATCGATGGCGACTTGCAGCGCGTCGGTGAGCCGATCCATCTCCGGGTTCTGGTAGCAGCCGCGATTATTCCCGGTCCAGCTGTTTTGTTCGGTCGGGCAGCCCCTGGACGCGAAGCGTGGCAAGACGTTCTCGAACTTGGCCGGCACCGCCGTCGTGTCCACCGCTGGGAACGAGGCACGCAGCTTGCGGTCGCGCTGTTGGGCTACCGCGATAACGTTCTGCTCGGAGACGATGCCGATCGCCCGCCAATTGTCGGCGATGATGGCGATCTCTTGCTCGCCGGTGTCGCCGCTGGTGGTCCAGATCGGGATGGTGACCGGCTGCCCGGCGCCGTCGAGCAGCGAACCCGAGGGGCCCCGCTGCCAGCCCACCGCG
>DASXTD010000064.1:0-8647 GCA_036505655.1 Chloroflexota bacterium | reverse complement strand
GGTCGTGCGCCGGTCCAGCCACGCCGAGAGTAAGCTCGAACATGCACTGATCACCTTAGACGGGTCGGGCCTCTCCGAGGGAGCGCTGCCCATGGTCCATGACCTGGCCGGCAAGCCGCTCAAGCAGGTGACACTCCTGCGGGTGGTGGCCGCAGCTTCGGACCGGGGGCCCGCTGCCACCTACCTAGATGGAGTGGCCGCCCGGTTGGCCACCGACGGCCTGCAGGTGCAAACGCGGGTGGAGGTCGGATGGCCCCAGGAAATCATCGAGAAGGCCGCTAACGACGTTGACCTGGTGATCCTCTGCACCCACGGTCGAGGCGGATTGGAACGACTGCGGCACGGAAGTGTGGCCGAGCACGTGGTTCGCGAGATCGAACAGCCGGCCCTGATAGTCCGCGCCAAACAAGAAGAGAATGCCTAGCGCCCTCACGCCGAGGGTTCGACGAAATGACAATTAGGTGAGCGGAGCGGGGCGCTGACTCTTCGAGGGAGGCCCCAAGTCGCGGCCGTCCAAACTTGAGTCAAAACCGGCCGGGGCTGCGCAACATTCTCGTCGCCCTGGAGCATCGCGACTATCGATTGCTGTTCTTCGCGGGTGTGGCGTCCACGCTGGGCGGCGGGCTCCAGGGCCTCACCAACACCTGGCAGATCTTTCTGCTCACTGGGTCACCACTTCAGATCGGGTTGAGTGGCGCCGCCAGGGCGGTGCCGATCCTGCTCTTTTCGTTAATCGGCGGGGTAATCGCGGATCGCTTTGATCGGCGCCGCATCATCGTAGTCAGCCAGGTCATGAATGCTCTGTTCGCCCTGTTGCTGGGTTTGCTCACCGCAGCCGGCCTCGTACAGGTCTGGCACATCTACGCGGTGACGTTTCTGAATGCATCGCTTATGTCGATCAGCCAGCCCGGTCGGCGCGCCATCATTGCTAGCGTAGTGCCGCGTCACCATCTGATGAATGCGTTCGCGTTGAACCAGAACTTGTTCAATCTTTCGCGGATCATCGCCCCTGCCCTGGCGGGCCTGATGATCGCCACCGTGGCCCTTCCAATCAACTACTTCGTCAACGGGGCCGCCACCCTCGTCACTGCGCTGTGGCTCACCTTTATCAAGGTCCCACCCCTGCCCGAGCGTCCCAAAGCCTCGCCCCTTCACGACTTTATGGAGGGCCTGGCTTTCGTGCGCCGCCGCTCCATCATCCTCGCCCTGCTCGCGACTGATCTGGGAGCCATGGTTTTCGGCAGCTTCCAGACCGTTCTACCAATATTCGCAGACCGCTTCGATACCGGAGCGGCTGGCTACGGCGTCCTGGAATCGGCCGTTGCGATCGGGGCCACGATTGGCACGGCCTCTATCCTGTCGCTGGGAGACATCCCCTACAAGGGGTACATCATCGTCGGCTCGATCCTGGCCTATTGCGTCTGCCTGGTCGGGCTAGCGCTATCGTCCTGGTTCTGGCTGACCTGGGTGATGGTGCTGGCCTTGGGGTTGACCGACGCGGTGCAAACGACACCTCGCAACGCGGTCATCCAGCTCGTCACCCCGGACGAGCTGCGAGGGCGAGTCTCCAGCTTCCAGAGTATGGTCGTAAATGCTGGCCCGGGGGTCGGCCTCGCCCTGATGGGAGCCGCCGCGAGCGTCTTCACCGCGCCCGTTTCGCTCATCGTGGGCGCGGCGACCTGTGCTGGCATCAACATGGGCGTGATCCTCAATCGCCGCGACCTACGCGCCGCCGACCTGGCCATGGAGCCGCCCGAGCCCGCCCAGGTCACTCCTGCGTAAGAATTGATTGGCAACGCTCGGTTCGTAGGACAAACAGTCCCACGCGTCCTCCTCCCAGGCGGATATACTGGCCTCACCGTGCCGAAGGGGAGGCCAATGGACTTTCAGACCGCCTTTCAGACCGCCATCAGGACCAGCTTCAACAAGTACGCGACATTCACCGGGCGGGCTGCCCGTGCCGAGTTCTGGTATTTCGCGCTGTTCCGACTGATCGTGGCGATCGTCGCCGGGATTCTGGACAATGCCATCTTCAGAGGTGCGTCGCCGCTCGGGGCCATCACTTCGCTGGCCCTCTTGTTGCCGTCACTCGCCGTCAGTGTGCGCCGGCTCCACGACCTGGACAAATCAGGCTGGTGGGTGTTGATCGGCTTCATCCCGGTGGTTGGCTGGATCGTGCTCCTGATCTGGAATGTGAATCGGGGCACGGTGGGTCCCAACCAGTACGGTGAAGACCCCTTGGCGGGCAGTGCCGTCTAGGTAGGGGCCCAGCAGTCAGGGGCCTTGCCTGATTTCCAGCCCCGTGCGGACTATTTCGGTCGAGAGAGCAGCGAGGAATCGGGTGCCGGATTCGCTGGTGTTTTGCTGTGGTCGGCGGAGTGGTTCCGCACACTGCTGATCTTTGCTACGGCTACGATGCCTCCGCCCACCAAAATCAGCGTGGCGAGCGCTAGGTAGAGCTTGCCCACCGTCGGGAGCGGGGCGTGAGTTAGCAGCACCGCCGCCCCCACCAAGGCGCTCACACTGCACATCGCGAGCGCGACCACCGGCGGCTTGAGCCCCAGCTGGCGAAGCCGATGTGGAAGGTGCTCGGAGTCACCGCCCTGCAGTGGCGACAGACCTTGTGAGAGCCGACGGTACATCACCCAGGCCACGTCCAGGATGGGTACCGCCAGCACCAACAACGCAGTGCCGATCTTGGCGCCGCCGATTACCGTGATGCCGCCCAGCATGTAGCCCAGGAAATACGAGCCCGACGAGCCCAGGATGACGCGGGCCGGATGCCAGTTGCGGGTGAGAAATCCCAGGCAGCCCCCTGCCAGGGCCGCCGGCAGGATCGCAATCGAGGCCTGATTGAACCATGCGCTGCGCAGAAACAGCACCCCGGCCGCGATCGCCGCGGTGCTGCCAGCCAGCCCATCTAGCGTGTCGAGCAGGTTGATGGCGTTGATCATGGCGATCATCCACAAGATCGTCACCGGAATCGACAGCGCCAGAGGGATGGGCACAATGCCAAATGGCGTCGCCAGCTCCTCGATGTGCAGACCGAACAGGACCGGGATGCTCACCACCACGATCTGCCCGATCAGCTGTGGCGTGGGTCCCAGACGCCGCCGATCATCGAGGAAGGCCAGCGGCAAGAGCAGCAGCGAACCGATGAACAACCCGAACAAGCGCTGGTTGTCGGCCGACAGTCGCTCCAGATTGGCCGGAGCCAGCACAAAGCTGAGCGCCAGCGCACCCCATACGGCCAGAAACACCCCGTACCCGCCCGTGCGAGGGAGTGCCCGGACTTGCAGCTCGCTAGCTCGCGGCAGGTCTACGAGGCCGACCGCCCGGCCGAAGAACTCAGCGGCGAGCACCAGGGGGATAGCCGCCACGGCTGCGGCCACAATGATCAGCGCATACCAGGTGGTCAGATCCAACGCTTCGGTCCGGCCGATGGGCCGAGCGCTAGGCGCCGGCGCCTACACTGCGCAGCTAACATGCGCACCATGCTGTCCGTACGGACCTACTGGAGCTGGCGGGCGAAGGCCATAAGCTGCCGCTGAAGACGATGCCCATCGCCGGCCGCGAGCAGCGACCTGAGCTCGTCGACCGTCCCGCCGATCATCTGCCGCTGCTGCGCTGCACAGCCATGCTCGACTCGCAGCACCGGGTCTTCGCCGCAGGGCACCAGCCGCTCGTTGGCACTGGCCAGCTCCTCCGCCAGGCGTTCCCCGGGCCGGGGGTCGGCTAGGACGAACTCAGGCAGAATGCCACTGGGCGCTGCCCAGCGGTAGATGCGTTCGGCCATCGTCTTGACCGGAATCGGGTCGCCGGTGTCGAGCACCGTGCAGGAGCCAGAGGAAAGGGCCAGACTATGCCAGAGTAGGCTCACCGCCTCGTCCATGGCCATCCAGTAGCGCTCCATCTGCTCCCCTGTCAGCGTTACTGACTCCCCCGCCCGGGCGCGCTGAGCACACGTCTCGGAGAAGCTGCCACTCGAGCCCAGCACGTTCACATAGCGAACCACATGCGTGGCGAGCGCCGGCACCTGATCCGCGGCCGCGATCAGCATCGTCTCAGCGATGCGCTTGGTCGCCCCGTACACACTGGGCGGGTCAACGGCCTTGTCACTGGACGGATAGAGGAGATGGCGAACCCCGGCCGCCCTCGCGGCTGCGATCACGGACTCGGTTCCGAGCACGTTCACATCCACGAACTCTTCCGGTCCGAATTCGGCAAACGGGACGTGCTTGTAGGCCGCGAAATGGAAGACGACCGATGGCTGCGTCTCATCGAAGATGCGCTCGAGTTTCGCCTGATTGCGGACGTCGGCGATGCGCAACTCGAGCGGCACTGCACCATCCAGGTCTCGGCCCAGACGAAACAGTGAGGCCTCGTGCTGATCGATGGCGACGACCCGTTCGACCGGCAAGCTCGCCAGCCGAGCGATCACGTCCCTGCCCACCGATCCGCCGGCGCCTGTTACCGCAACTCGAGCGCCAGTGAGCTCCTGACAGGCGGCCTCGATGGGGATCGGTCGCAGTGACCGGCCGAGCAGTTCCTCGACTGCGGGCGCTACAAAGAGTGGATCAGCCGATATCAATCCTCGTGCTGCTCCGAAATTCGCTCGATCACCGACTCCATGCCCTGTTGGGCCTCCCGCATCAGGTCCGCCTTGTCGTTATCCGGTTCGATGGTCTCGGTCACCAGGTAGCGTGCCGTGCGAGCCAGGCGCCCGATCACGCGATTCATATCGATGTCACCATCGTCGTAGCGCGCACCTTCTCCCAGGAGGCCGCTCGCATTGGAGACGTGCGCCTCGAAGATCGACGGCTCCAGGACATCAACAAAGGCCTCCACCGAACTGATCAGGGGGAAGTTTTGCAGATACCGCATGAGGGGCTGCACCTCGGCATCGCCCTCACCTCGCTCTGCCATAGCCCGCGCGTTCACGTAAAGCTGGCCATGCGAGATGTCGAGCGTGGCCTGCAGGCCCGGTGCGTGATCCAGGAACCAGCGCACGTCCTCGGGAGCCATTCCAACTGGAGTAAATAGGTAGCGGCTCTCGCGCATCCGGAGGACGGGCGGGACGTTCTCGAGCGTCGGTGTCACGCCCATCGATACCAGGGTATCGACATAGAACTGGACGAACTCCATGCAGGTGGCGAAAATTTCGTCCCGCCGCTCCCACACGTTATCCTCCAGCGAGAATCGCGGCATGATGCAGTGCATAACCACGCCATCCGCGCCAATCTCCTGAGCCATCCAGCCCAGCCGCCGAATCATTTCTTTGGTAGCGTCGTTGCAGATGCTGAGATCAAAGAACTCGTTGTCCAGTCCGCGCAGCGGCCCCTCGACCACGAACGCAAACCCCGGCGGTAGCTCTCGCTCTTTGATCCGGCCGATGACCGCCTTGCACTCGTCCTCGGTCACCACATCCGCCCGGTCCAGGTACAGCTCCAGGCCTCCCGGCCAGGGAGGCGCCAGCCGATCGGTCAGCTGAGAAGGAGTCGGACGGGCTTTAAGCAGGACGCGCGCGAGCTTCACTGGAGCGCTGAGCGGAGAGTTAGATGCTTCGGAGCCAGTCAACATAGGCTTGCAAGCCCTCGTTTAGAGTGATGCCGGGAGCATATCCGAGCTCCCGGCGCGCTCGTGTGATGTTGGCCACCAGGTCGCCGGGGTGCTGGCTAGAAGACCCTTCCAGAATGGGGGAGGCGCTTCCTGTGATCGCGCAGATCCGTCGAGCGAGATCGTCAATGCTCGTTCCCACACCAGTGCCGATATTGTATGCGCTGGGTGGGCAGCGTGCCGCCGATAGGGCGGCGATTATGGCCTCCACGGCATCGTCCACCGCGACAAAGTCGCGTCGCTCGTGGCTCAGGATTCGGATAGGCTCGCCAGCCAATGCCCGCTGGGCGAAGATCGACACCACGCCGCTGGTGCCGCGAGTAACGAGCTGGCCCGGGCCGTAGACGGAAAAGAAGCGCAAGATCGCGCCGGTCACGCCGAAGAGGCGGCCGGCCATTTCCAGATAGCGCTCGGCAATGAGCTTGGTGTAGCCGTACAGGTCTGATGGGAGCTGGGGCGACCTCTCGGTGCGCGGCCGCGGCCCTCGCTGATAGGTGAGTTGGCTCGAAGCCAGAATGAAATGGGCACCATACTTGCGGACCAGGAGGAGTGCGTGCAGCGTGCCCTGGGCATTAGTCTGAGCCACGCCCATCGGGTCATCGATTGCGTCCTGCACGCTCGACCGGCCAGCCAGGTGCACAATGGCGTCGAGCCGACCAACCTCCGGGAACGGAGCCGGGTTGCCAATATCGTGCGGCACATGCCGAACTGCTTCCCGCGGCCCCTGGGTACCTCGGCCCGTCGAGATGACCTCATGGTCTCTAGCAGCCAACTGCGCGACCAGGTGCCGTCCGATGAACCCCGTGGCGCCGGTCACCAATACCCGCATTAGCGGCCGCTGCGAGCCACGCTGATGTAATAGTCCAGAACCGCACCGACGGAGTCCTCGATGCGACCCGCGGGCCGAAAGCCCGTAGCCTCGAGCGCGGACGATACCGTTCGCTGTGGGCCCGACCGCGGCCGGCCCCAGTGGCGGACAGAAGCGTCGATTCCTCGTTCCCCGGCTTCTTCGGTCACTACTTCCGCGATCTCAGCTACGGACCGCACTTCTGAGGCCACGTTTGCCACCGAACCCAGGATTGGGTGCTCTCGACTGTGGAGGAACGCCTCCACTACATCGTTGATGTGGGCCAGTGCAACGAAGGCCTCCGGTCCGGTGGCCACGTGGAGCGGACGGCGATGCGCGGCGTCCCAGCAGAAACGCTGAGGAACCGCCATGAACCGCTCATCGGTCTTCATCACCGGGCTCAGGCCATGCACGGTACCCAGACGCAGCGCCATCCAGGATGCAACGGGCGCTTCCCTAGCCAGCCGCTCCAGCAAGATCTCCCCGTACAGGTGGGACAGGTGGACCGGATCGCGCGGACGCAGCGGCGCCTCCTCGGTGAGCTGGCGGGGCAAAGGCGTCGCATAAAGGCGGGTCGAGCTGGCGATGACGACATTGCGAATGCGCCGCTCGGCGCAGGCCTCCAACAGCATCCTGGTTCCTGAGTAGTTGGATCGCTCGGTTTCCGCGAGAGGAGCCGCTTCCGAGTGGGTGCTGGCCTGGCCCGCCAGGTGGAAGACCGTGTCAATCTCGACGTCTTCGAAGGCGCGCACCAGCGTCACTTGGTTCGCGACCGAACCCTCGATCACCTGCAGCCCAGCGTCGCGCTGGAGACGTTCGATATGGGATCGCGGCGTCGAGAAGAAGTTCTCGATCCCAATCACATGTTCCCCCTGCTGAAGCAGTCGCTGAGCTATCGCCGAGCCCACGTATCCCAAGCCGGTGATCAAGCAAGTCAAAAAGCTTCCGCTCCATGGCCACGGGCCGAAGGGAATCCAAAGATCAAGCGCCGTCGTATCATACGCGGCGCACACCTTGCGCAAATGCCCAAACAAGGGAGTTCAAATGAAACCCAGAGGGTGGTGCCTGGCTGCCATAACGGTCGTGGCCATCGGTTTAGCCGCGGTGGGCCTCAGCGGAGCGGTGGCTGCCGCGCCCGCCGCTGCCAACGGTGCGGTCTCGATCCACAACTTCGCTTTCGCGCCTGGCTCGGTCACCGTCAATGTGGGCGACTCGGTCACCTGGACAAACAACGACGGGTTCGGCCACACGGCAACCAGTCAGGCTGGCGCCCCCGCGGCCTTCGATTCCGGCACCCTAAACGGGGGGCGAACCTTCATGCGGGCATTCACCGTCGCTGGCACCTACAACTATCAATGCGCCATCCACGGGGCCAGCATGTCAGGCACCATCACCGTGGCGGCTGCGCCAGTGGCAGCGCCCAGCAGTGACTCGACATCGTCTGCCCCACCCGCGGATCAGGCCGCTCCACCTTCGGACGAGGCCGCCCCACCTTCGGACGAGGCCGCCCCGGCGCCATCGGATGCCGCGCCGGACACGGGTACGGGCGACGTTCCGACCGGAGATGACTCGACAATGGACAGCGACTCGGAGATGTAAGCCCTATCAGACCTGCGCGGTATCATGGCCCACTATGGAATCGCCGCTTTCCCTTCACACGGTTTCCATAATGGGAGTCGAGGTCGATGATGTCACCGAGGGGGACGCGCTCGACATCCTGGTCCGCTTCATCGAGAGTGGGGATCCTCGCCGCGTGGTCACGCCCAACCCCGAGATCGTCATGCTGGCCCAGCGAGACCCCGGCTATCGGGCGCTGCTGAATAGTTCCGACCTTCGGGTCCCCGACGGCATTGGCTTGCTGCTCGCCTCCGCGGCCCAGGGCGACCGAATCAAAGAGCACGTTCGAGCGACGGACCTGGTTCTGCGCCTGGCCTCGATCTCGTCCGTGCGGGGTTGGCGTTGGTTCCTACTCGGGGCCGCCCCCGGCGTCGCGGCGGAGGCAGGCCAGTGGCTAAGTCAGCGCTTCCCGGGCCTCGAGATCGCGGGAGCCGTGCCCGGTTCGCCCGATCCTGCGTCAGACCTGGAGCTCCGAGAGGCAATCCGAGCCGCCGCCCCAGTCCACGTGCTGCTGGTAGCCTACGGCGCGCCCAAACAGGAGCGCTGGATCGCCCGCAACCAGGCCGC
>DASXTD010000063.1:0-2654 GCA_036505655.1 Chloroflexota bacterium | reverse complement strand
GAAAAAGGCGCGCTGTCCGGTGTCTCCGTGCGCGTATTTCAGCCCGATGACGTTCTCCCAGAATTCACGCTCGCGCTCGAACTGATCGCGAGGGACGTTGAAACCAACATGGCTAAGCCGTGCAATCGAGCCCATTTTGCGCCTCCAGCTTAAGAAGTTGCCTCTGTGGTCCAATCGAGGTGCGGGGAGCTCCACGATCGGGTGACAGGGTATGCCTACTACCCCTGGTGGCGCCAATTCACTAGCGCCGCGCTTGCCGCCCTACTGACCTGGGCTGGCTACCTCGACGCCCCGCACGCCGTTTGTTTGGATCGCCCGAGCGACAAGGCCGGATCGCTTGGCATCGTCCAGAAACGTCTGGAGGTGCCCGAGCAGCTGCTGCTGACCTGGTGCGACCGCGATACCGAGCTCAGTCACTGCGAAGTCATCGTCCAGCACCCGGTATCCCGCCCTCTGCTCGGCCAGACCGAGGAGCGCCTCCCGATTGAACGCGTAGGCGTCAACCTCCCCGGCGAACAGGGGGGCAGCGGATCCGGTCCCAGGCGCGTCATTTCGAATCAGCTCTGCGTGCTGCAACAGCCGAGACAGCTCAGCATCGGCGGGCGTTCCGACATTGACAACGATTCGAACGCCAGGCTGGTCCAGGTCGGCCATCGTGCGGGCGGATGAATCGGTAGGGACGAGCAGTGTTTGCTGGACCAGCATGTACGTGCCCCCGTAGAGTGCGCCTCCAGCCCTGGCCTGGTCTCCCGGCTGTACGGAGATCTCCCAGGCGCCGCTGTTCACATCCGCCATGATCGCGGGGGTCGTCGTGTAGCGCACCTGCTCGATGTCGGTGCCCAGCTCGGCTGCAAATGCTTTGACCAGCTCTGCCCCGACTCCACGGAGTTCGCCCGTGGAAGCGTCGGCGAAAGCGGTGTTCAGGTTTACGGAAGTCGCAACCCCGAGGACCAGCGGCCGCGGCCCGGGGCCGGCACTGGCCGTCAAGATGAAGAAAGCCAGGAAGGGCAGGGAGGCAAGGGCGGCAGCTGCTACACGGCGCACGATGCACTCCTGCGAGCGGGGTTAGGCGCGACTGCAGCCTTGTAGTACACGATGCGAGTCTTCCTTGACCACCATGGGCGGCAATCTCGCCGGTCGCCCAAAGTGGCCTCTGAGCCGCTCGACCTCAGGGCTGGTTTTCCAGATTTATCACCGGGTGACGTGCATCGGCATGCAAAATCGCCCGCAGATAACCGAGGCGTCCCAGGCACCTTCTTCCAGCTTAGGTTGACCTGGGTTCTGGGGAAATGAATACACTTGGGGAACCACGGAAGTGTCTGGGTTAGCGTATTCGACCGCCAGTCATCGAAAGATCTCGTCTAGTCGGTAGGTGAGGCGTTGGGCTTCGGGCCAGCCTGCGGACACGAAAATGTCTAGAACTGATACGAGCGCCGCTCGGCACTCAGCATCCGAAGAGAATACATGTCGGAACTCCGCCAGGTAGCGTTCGACCACACCGACGACTAGCTTGACTGCCATACTTTCATATTGGTACCCGCCCGCGCGGCCCGCTTGCACCAGTCGAGCGACGTGCAGGAACACCGTGCGCGGGTCCGCGGGGACCAAGCAGACCAATGTTTCAATGAGTTCATGGGTAATCCCCGGTACGCCAGCTTCAGCCAGAAGATCAATCGCATGACCGGTGTCTTTGAGAAACTGGGCCTTCTCTTCGATCGTGAGGATGCGTCCGTTCGACGAAGCCTCTTTCTCTTTAAAGGCGCCCGAAGCGAAGAAAATACTGCTAGTGACCGCTCGAAGGAGGGCCACCAGGCGTTTGACTGACTTTTCGGTTTCGTCCGCCTGCTCCGATGGTGCATGTTGGGTCGTTAACGCTCGCCGCCATTGTTCACATGCGGCAACGGTAACGTGGTTCATCAGGTTGAGAGCCCGTACCCGCTGAGCGAGGTCCTCTTGGCTGCCTCCCACCAGATGGGATGACAGCCATTCGCGCTGAAGGCCGACCAGCCCCAGCGCTTGAGGACTCGATACGGCGTTTGCAGTGATCTGATAGACCAGATCCCTGCAGAACGCATCTTCGTAGAGCACGTGCCCAGCCGCGATCACAGTTCCGCACGATTCCGCTACCCGTTCGAGTAGAGGCTCTTCTCCGGTCCGTTTCGCAATTTTTTCGACGAGGCGGCCGACCCGGTCAGCGTCAAGCGCCAGCAGGCGCGCCAACGGCTGGCCAACTACGGTTTGGAGCACAGCGGCGTTTGTTTCATTAATGCCGAACTCTTCCAGGACACTCCACATCGCTTCGGCAGCGGAATTAGCCAGGCAGGTGAGATGGTGGGCGACAAGGAACCTGACTGCTGGCACATGATCCGCGGCCAAGGCCGTCACCTGAATGACCACTTCCTCGGCTGAGTGGGGAGATCGCAGAGCAATGAAGAGCAGCGCTTTGGCTGCATGGAGCCTCGGGGCGGGTTCCGACCAGGAAACATCGGGACCGTCCGCGCCGACACTACCCGGTTGGGCTGGGAGGGCGTGCGTGGCGGCAGCCAAAGTAGCGTCCGTCACGAGACGGTATTCATCGTCCACTACCGGAAAGCTCTCCCGCCTTGCGAGGTTAAAGCAGCAAAGAGCGAGTGCATTCCAAGACTCAGCGCTCT
>DASXTD010000062.1:0-3552 GCA_036505655.1 Chloroflexota bacterium | reverse complement strand
AACATCCTGTCGGGTGCCGTGGATGTGGTGGTTCCGCCGGGGGTTGATCTGGACGCGGCGGCGGAAGTTCATGGACGTTGGGGAAGCGGCCGGGAATTACGTAGTCGTGGGCGGCTTCGAGGACTTGAACTCGGCCTACACGATCCAGGTGCGGGCCGAGTACGCGTCGCCTCGGGCCGGCTTGCCTCAGCGCGACGTTCGCGAGGCCCTCTTACGGGCCATTGATCGCCCGGCCATGACCGACGCGATTACCTTCGGGCTGGCGCCCGTAGCCGATAGCTGGGTCGCTCCGCAGCATGGACTGCGCAAGCAGGTAGAGGGGGCGATCCCGCAATACCCCTACGATCTCAATCGGGCTCGCCAGCTCCTGGCCGGCGCCGGTTGGACGCCTGGCTCGGACGGATTGCTGGTCCATGCGCAGACCGGGGAGTCGTTCAAGCTGGAGCTAGCTGGGCCAGTGCGGCCGGCGCTTCAGAAACAGCAGGCAATCATCGCCGATGGCTGGAAGGCGATCGGCGTACAGGGCGACATCTTCGTGGTACCGTCCGCGCTGGACTTGATCGCGGAGACTCGCTCGACTCGCCCCGGCGTCTATCTGGGCAGCCTCACCGCCGAGCGGTACTACTTCCAGGATCAGCTCCACTCGCGCGAGATCACTTCGCTCGCCAACTGGGTGCTCCGCAACCGAGGCGGCTATTCCAATCTAGCGGTGGATGCGGTCCAGGATCGGCTGCGAGTGACCATCGACCAGGCCGAGCGCGTCACTCTTCAGCGCGAGTTCGTCCGTATGGCCATGGAAGACGTTGCACTCTGGCCGTTCTATTGGGACGTCTATCCGGTCCTGGCTGTCGGCAGCGTGAAGGCGCCCATCTTCCCATCGAAAGGCAACACGCTGAGTAACATCATGGACTGGGACAAGACCTAGGCAGGGAGATCGAATGGCGCAACGCTACCAAGCGATCATCGTCGGCGGCGGGCCGGTCGGCGTCGCGCTGGCAGTCGAGTTGGGGCAGCGCGGAATTACCTGCGCCCTTGTCGAGCGTCGCCTCACGCCGCAGCTCATCCCGAAGGGGCAGAACCTCACCAACCGCACGCTCGAGCACTTCTATTTCTGGGGGTGCGTCGATGAGCTGCGCGCGGCCCGCATCATGCCACCTGGGTACCCGATTGGAGGCGTCACCGCCTACGGCAACCTGATGAGCGAGTACTGGTACGCGCCGGCGGGTGGCGGCCAGCCCGGTCGCGGCGAGGGGGTCCGCCCGTATTACTTCCAGGCTAACGAACGGCTGCCCCAGTACTTGACTGAGGAAGTGCTACGGCAGCGGTTGGCCGAGCTCCCCAGCGTTACGACCCTCTTCGGTTGGTCGGCCGTCGCTCTGGAGCAAGACGACCGAGGCGTCCGAGTCAGGACCACCAATGATGGCCTAACAGAGGAGGTCCTAGAGGCTGACTACGTCGTGGGCTGTGACGGCGCGCGCTCGATGGTCCGCGAATACATGGGAATCGATCGCGGAGGCGCCGATTTCGATCAGCAGATGGTCCTGGCCGTCTTTCGATCCCGCGAGCTCCACAAGGGGCTGAGCCGTTTCCCCGAGCGAACCACCTATCGCGTGCTCCGACCGGAGCTGAGAGGCTACTGGCAGTTCTTCGGCCGAGTCGACGTCGGCGAAGGATGGTTCTTCCACGCGCCGGTTCCGGAAGACACTACCCCCGACAACTACGATTTTCACGGGCTGGTCCAGCAAGCGGCCGGATTCTCCTTCGCCGCTACCTTCGACCACGTTGGGTTCTGGGATCTGCGGATCTCGGTTGCGAGCACGTATCGTCAGGGACGCGTCTTCATTGCTGGTGATGCTTGCCACAACCACCCGCCCTATGGCGGCTACGGCCTGAACTCAGGCCTCGAGGACGCAGTGAACCTGGGGTGGAAACTGGCTGCTGTGCTGGAAGGGTGGGGCGGTGAACGCCTGCTGGACTCTTACACGGAAGAGCGCCAGCCCGTTTTCGTGCAAACGGGCGAGGCGATCGCCGCCGGAATCGAGCGGGATCGGGCCTTCCTGGACCGCTACAGTCCGGAGCGAGACCAGGCAGAGTTCGAGGAGGCCTGGAAACAAATGGCTGCGCGGGCGGGCACGCAGGAATACGAGCCGAATTACGAGGGGTCGTCGGTGGTGCTCGGACCTCCCAACTCAGCCTGCAGCATTCGCGGCCGCCCGTCTTTTCGGGCCCAGGCAGGGCGCCACCTGGCACCGCAGCCGCTGTCCTCCAGGCGAAACGTCTTTGAAGAGTTAGGGGCGGGCTTCACACTGCTTGCTTTCGACGCCAACCACCAGATATTGGACGGCTTCTGGAAGGCAGCACAGACCCTTCTCATGCCGCTCAAGATCTTGCGCGACAGCTACGAAGGCGGACGGAAAGCTTACGAGTCGCGCTTGATCCTGGTCCGTCCGGACCAGTACGTCGCCTGGCAGGAAGACGAAACGCCAGAGGACCCGGCGTTGGTCCTGCGGAAGGTCGTTGGCAGCTAGCGGACGTCCCATTCCTGGGCACCGTACGTGCTGCCGGGGACGACCTTCAGGAGTCGACCGCTGATTAGGGCCGGGTTCAAGTATTGAAAGAGCGGGAGAACAGGCAGCTGGTCGGTAAGCACGTGCACGATGTCGCGCAGCACCGGGATGCGCTGGTCCTTGGGAACGGTGGCGAAGTAGCGATTGACCAGCGTGTCATACTCAGGATTTAGATACCGCGGGTAGTTGCCCGTGGCCAGGAAGTTATTGGCCGGTAGCGGCGCTCGCGAGCTGAGCAGTCGGTCGGGCGTGCTGGGGCCCATCAGGAGCTGGAAGCCAGGAAACGTAGCCCGGTATTCGGCGTCGTTTTGCCGCTGGGGTGCAATGGTGGTGATCGACGCATCTACTCCGGCTCGCCGCCAATAATCGACTACCGAGAGCGTTGTCTTCTGATTCAAGTCCGCGGAAAGCGTGCGGATCTCCACCGGGATCGTGGCTCCCGCGTGATCCCGGAGCAATCCGTCGGCGCCACGCGTGTAACCCAGCCCGGTGATCATCTCCGTCGTGCGAGCTGGGTCGAACGGATAACGCACGATGGCATCCTCCACGTCGTTGAACTCGGGATCGGTTGAATGGACGAAGCTGTCCACCGGGTTTCCGAGTCCGACGGTCAGGACATTGGCCATCTCACGGAGGTCGAGGGCGTAATGGAGCGCGCGTCGGAAATTTACGTCTCCGATTACCTGGGGATCGGAGTTCAACAGCTGCGGCCACAGATTGACGTCGGACGAACCGGTCGGCTCGAGCCGACCGTTCGACCACTGGTCGCGAACCTGGATGCCCTGCTCGATGGACAGGCCCCGTCCCAGGTAGAGCTCGACTTCGCCGGCCAGGATGTTGGCCATCATCGTGTTGCCATCGGTAATGAAACGCACCTCGATCGTGTCGAGCTTGGGTCGCCCTAAGACGTAGCCATCGAAGGCATCGAGCGCGACGTCGCTGTCTCGAGCAAACTCACGCAGCTTAAATGGCCCGGTGCCCACAA
>DASXTD010000061.1:0-2182 GCA_036505655.1 Chloroflexota bacterium | reverse complement strand
CATTTGCAGATCGGTAATTTGCTCGCGAGGAATCACCCGAATGCTCGTATCGTAGCCGGCTCGCCTGAGCGTGTCAGCCATGATGGCCACCTCGTTGTCGTTTCGCCCGCCTGCGGCCACTGCGATCTCCAGCCCGAATCGCGCCCCCCCGCTTCGATATTGCCCTTCCGAGTCCTTGCGCCAGCCGATCTGATTCATGAGGCGCTCGTTCGCACTCGGATCGTGAGGATAGACGACGATGGCTGCCTTGACCTGGTCAAAATATTCGACCCTTGGCAGCAGCATCGTGTCAGCCACAGCCTCACTTCCATCAGATAGCGCAGCGGCGAGGGCGTCCCGATCGATCGCATAGGCGATGCCTCGTCGGACCTGCGGATCGAGCAGGGCTGGAGGAGTCGCATAGGCCGGACGCAGCTGCAAGGCGGCGTAGCGCACCCCCACCGGGCTGCGCAGCACCGTTCCTCCTTCGCTGGCTGCCCACTGCCGCTCCAGGGCAAACGCCTGGTCTACGTCCAGGCTGTCGTTGGTCGCCAGGTCTACCGCTCCGCTCAAGAGCGCGGCAATCACTGCGTTCGAGTCGTTCATGAACATCAGACGCAGATGATCGATCCTGGGCGCATTGCCCGCGTGGGCCGCGAATCCTTCCGCCTCGATAAATCCGCCGCGTTCCCAACGAGTCAGCCGATAGGGGCCGGCGCCCACGTATTCGGTCGTCCAGAACGGGAGCGCGGCAAAGGCGTCTGGGTCGTGGCGGCGGAGTGGCTCATCGAGGATGTGTCGGGGGAGTGGCGGCAAATCTGATGCCTGGAGGTTCGCAGCATCCGCATAAGCTTGCTTCCAGCGGACCACTACGGTTCGCTCGTCGGGCGCTACCACCTCCTGTATGTAGACTATTGGCGCGGAAGCAGAGACGCCCAGCTCGGGAGTAGCGTACACCTCGCGTGCGAATACGAAGTCGTCGGCGGTGAGGGATGCGCCGTCGTGCCAGGCCAGCGCCGGCCGCAGGTGGTAGGTGGTCTCCATCGTACCGTCGCTGTTGAGCTTCCAGCTGTCCGTATTCAGGGCCGGGAGCGCTTCGGCCAGATAAGGATGGGGCAGAGCCTGGGCGTCATTCAGCACCAGCCCTGCGTTGAAGGCCCGCAAGGCCGTGCGGGGCAGCCCGGCCCCACCCAGTTGGCGGAGCGGCTTGCTCCCCAGACTCTCTGGCTCGCGCCCGCCGGCCACCACGAGGGGCCGTTGGACTTCTCGTGGGTCAGAAGCCGCGCCGCTGGTCGGTGCTCCGGCAGGTGCGGTACATCCAAGCAATACGAGAGCCAACAACAAGCCAGCGAAACACCGGAGCATCGACATGCCGCCCCACCCCTTTCGGCCGTCACCCTGCCAATATTACCCGTCGGGTGCGCCCGGTCTGCCGCACAAGTACAATTCCGCAGCTTTGGCGGTCACGCTCGCTGAGCCGACGAAGGAGGACCTATGCGCCGCTCTTCTGTCCCCATCGTGGCCCTGACCCTCGCCGCGGCGCTGGCGCCCGCCGCACCCATTGCCCACGGCCAGTCCATTCCGCCCGCCTATTCGTTGAAGACCACCATCCCCATTCCTCCGTGGGAATCCCTGAGTACCATCAACGTGGACATCGTATGGGCCGATCCCGGCTCCCACATGCTTTCCATCGCTGACCGCGGAGGCGCGGCCATCCAAGTCTTCGACACCGACAGTGATACCTTCATCGGGAGCTTCGCCGCAGGGCAGTTCGCCGGGCGCCTCTCCAGTTCCACTGGCGGCGCCAACGGCACCACCTTCGTGAGCTCAAACGAGGTGATTGGCAGCGATGGCGATAGCACACTCAAGCTGGTAAACATAGACACTGGCGAGGTTCAGACAATCTCCACCGGTGGGAGCAAGCGCGCCGACGAGATGGCGTACGACGCGGCGACCGATCGGATGGTCGTGGCGAATCCCAACGACGACCCCCCGTTTATTACTGTCTTAAAGATCCATCCGCTACAGATTCTCGGAAAACTCGAATATCCTGGCGCAGCGGGCATCGAGCAGCCTCTGCTCGCTGGGGACGGTAAATTCTGGCAGGCGCTCCCGGCCACCCCGAACAATCCGGGCGGCCAAATCGACCTCATCAACACTGAAACGGCGTCAGTCGAGCGCACAATCCCAACTCCTGATTGCG
>DASXTD010000060.1:0-2299 GCA_036505655.1 Chloroflexota bacterium | reverse complement strand
CGTGCCCCGCAACCCCGTAGCCCGGGGGGCCGCTGGGGGGCGGAGCCCCCCAGCTCCACTGAAGGGCGGGCGGGTGGGACCAAAAAGGGAGCGGTCGACGGGATTCGAACCCGCACTATCCAGCTTGGGAAGCTGGCGTGTTACCGTTACACCACGACCGCAAGCCACCGCCGGATTATATCCCGATCCTGGCGGACGCAAGCCGTACTCCCTCTCCCATCGCAATGGGAGAGGGTGGGGTTAGGGCCCCCCGAGTCGCTATAGGCTCGCCAGCGCTCCGCGGATGACTGCCTCCAGGCTGGCGGCGGCAATCGGCAGGCAATCCTCATCGATGTCGAAGCGCGAATCGTGATGGCCATGGTCGAGCCCCTTGGCCGAATTCGAGGAGCCGACCTGGAATAAGCAGCCCGGCACCTGCTGCGCGAAATGAGCGAAGTCGTCTCCCACCAGGGCCGGCTCCGCAACCTTCACTTGCTCGTCTCCAACGGTCGAGGCCAGCGCCGCCCGGACGATCTCCGAAAGCCCGTCGTGGTTGACCACGGGCGGCGCGCAATACGTATCTGTCATATCGCAGCTCGCTCCGAGCGCCTCTGCGACCCCGCTGCCGATCGCGCGAATGCGCTCCAGCAGCAACTCGCGAATGACCGGATCGAACGTCCGCAGCGTGCCCCGCATCTCCACCCGGTCGGCGATGATGTTCCAGGTGGTGCCGCCCTGGATCGACCCGATCGTAAGTACCGCTGGTGATAACGGCGGCCGCGATCGCGTGATCGCCGTCTGCAGCGCCGTGACGATGTGAGCCGCTGCCACGATTGCGTCTCTGCCCTCGTGGGGCAGCGCTCCGTGTCCCGCCGCGCCATGTACCGTAAGCGTGAGGTCGTCCACGGCCGCCCACAGGGTTCCGCGTGCCACCGCAACGGCACCCACCGGTAGGGCCTGCCACACGTGCAATGAAACGACCGCGTCGACGCGCGGATCCTCCAGCGCACCATCCGTGATCATGCGGGCCGCTCCGGAGGCGATCTCCTCGGCTGGCTGAAACCCGAACTTTATGGTGCCTCGCAGCTCGCTCTGCTCCTCGGCCAGCCGAGCCGCTACCGCCGCGGCCACAGCGCTATGCGCGTCGTGTCCACAGGCGTGCATGACGCCCAGGTTGCGCGAGCGATAGAGTACTTCCGAGGCTTCGGTGATCGGCAGCGCATCCATCTCGGCCCGAATCATTACCGTGGGTCCTGGTTTCCCGCCTTTGAGCGTCGCCACCAGACCGGTGCCGGCCACCGATCGAACCGGCAAGCCCAGCCGTTCCATGCGCTCGCGCAGGATCTGGGAGGTGCGCTGCTCCTGGAATCCCAGCTCTGGATGCTGGTGCAGATCGCGGCGCAGCGTGACCAGGTCGGTATGCAAGGGGGAATTGTCGTACGGCGCAAAGCTCGGCATGCCCCATCATATCCCCTCTCCCTCTGGGAGAGGGTTAGGGTGAGGGCGTCCCCCAGATGGACTCTCTCTTACGAAGGGCCATCCCCTCCCCCGCCGGGGAGGGCTAGGGAGAGGGCTCCCTAGAAGTTGGGCCTCGCCGTAGGAATAACTAGGTGCTGGCCGACGCTCAGGACGATGTTGATGGGCAGATTGTTGATGCCGGTCAGCGCAGCAACCGACGTGTTGAACTTCTGGGCGATGCCCGAGAGCGTGTCACCGCTCGTCACCGTGTAGTTCGGCGCTATCACTCGAATGGTCGACCGAATCGTCGGCTCGGTGGCCGGTGCAGACACCGCCTCCACGATCTCGACCGGGGCGACCGCGGTCGGCAGTTCCCGGGGCGAATCCGTGTTGGAGAACAGACCATGGATTAGGAGCGCCACCAGGAAGATTCCGACCAGCGTGCCGCAACAGACAATCGTTGGCATCCAGCGTTCGAGTGGCGTATGGCGGGCCCGATGCGTGGGCAGCAGGGCCTTGGCTGCCTCCGCCGCCTCCGTGGCCCAGGGCCAGGGAATGAGCTGGCCCCGGTCGGGCTCGAAGAGGGGACGGACCGCGCTGCCGCGTCGGTAGCGACGGGCTTCGTCTAGTGAGATGAGCTGGCCTGGCGCCATGCTGCGCAGGCTCTGCCCATTGATTTCGCCAGTGGGGTACTGCAGGTTGATTGCTCCCAGAAGGGTCGGGGGGAGAGTAACCCACCTCCGGCCGAGGCGTCAAGCTTGGGTTGGCGGCATCGGTGCCCGTTTCTATGCCCGCTGGGCAGGAGCCGCGGCACCCAATGAATGGAGTTGCGAAGGCCGTGAGATCGTCAAAAACGCGCCCA